>JAUZEX010000067.1 GCA_030838815.1 Actinomycetota bacterium | reverse complement strand
CCCTGTTCGCGCAGCGCCAAGGCCGACGCGGCGAGGAACTCCTCGGCGACGTCGAAAGCACCGAGGACCGTCGCCGCGTTCCCCAGGTAGCGGATCGCCAGCGCATGGTCGGCGACGTTCCATACCGTCCGGAGCCGGTCGACGACCGCCTGGTCGTGGTTCGCCGGGTCGGAATAGACGACGATGGCCAGGACGCGTGGGTCCCGGTCGATGGACCCGGCCTGTTCCGCCGCCGCCACGAGGCGTTCCCGGATCTCGGAGCCCTGATTGCCCCAGAACGACCGCTGGGCCACGAGCCACAGCAGTTCCAGCGCCAGGTCGGGGTCTCCCTCGGTGGTCGTCTGTTCCGCCAACGTGATCAGGGCGCCCAACCGGGACGGGTCGCGGTACACGCGCGGCTCCATCAACTGCTCGACCCAGGTGACGCGGGCGCGCCCGAGGGTGTCCCGCACGAGCGGGCCGGCCTCCCGGAGGAGGCGGGCGACAAGGTCCCGGCGGCCGAGCTCGAAGGCCAGTTCGGCGCCCTCCACCAGCCGCCGGCCGCGCCGGTCCGGGTCCTGCGTCAACGAGGCCGCCCGTTCGAAGGCCAGGACGGCGCTGGCCAGCGCCCCTCGTCGCCTCGCCCGGCCGGCCGCCGCCTCCAGCTCCCCGGCGATGTCCTCGTCCGGGCCGAGAACGGAGGCCGCCCGGTGCCACGCACCGCGGTCGGGGTCGTCGTGGAGGACCTCGGCGATCGCCTCGTGGGCTCGGCGTCGGTGGGCGGGCGTGGCCATCTGGTACACCGCGGAGCGCACCAGCGGATGGCGGAACCGCAGGTGTGGGCCGTCGACCTCGATGAGCCGGGCCGAGATCGCCTGGGCCAGCGCCTCTTCGGACACCGGTTTCCCGTAGGCAATCCGGGTCGCGCTCAGGAGTGCGGCGATATCGGTGCGATCGTCGGCGGCGGCCACCAGCAACGCCGCCCGGGTGGCGGCGGGCAGTCCGGCGAACCGGGCGGCGAACGCCCGCTCCAAGCGAGCCGTCAGGGGGAGGGGCGCGGACCGCTCCGCTTCCTGGGCGAGTTGGCCGGCACCGACGGTCAGCGGCAGCTCGACCAGCGCCAGGGGGTTTCCCGCCGCCTGATCGAGCAACTGCTCCCGAACCGGCGGGGCCAGACCGGGCGCATGCCGCTCGAGCAGGAGGCCGGCGGCCGCCCTGTCCAGCCCTTCAAGGCACATTTCCACCAGCCCGGCGTCGTCGAGGCCGCTCTCGCATCCCTCCCGCAGGCAGAACAGCAACACGATGGGATCCGACTCCAGGCGGCGGGCGATGAAGGCCAGGACCTCGCCACTCGAGCGGTCAAGCCACTGAGCGTCCTCCGCGCCGAGCAGGAGCGGCGCGCTCGAAGCCGAATCGGCCAGGAGGTTCAGGCTGGCCAGCGCGATGAGAAACAGGTCCGGGCTCGCCCCATCGGCCATCCCGAATGCGCCGAGGAGCGCGAGGCGCTGAGGGTCAGGCAGCTTCGCCGCCCCGGCCAGGACCGGGCGCAACAGCTGATGCAGCCCGGCAAACGGCAAGTGCGCTTCGGACTCGACTCCTGTCGTCGAGAGAACCAGCATTCCCCGGGCCCGGGCCCGCTCCTTGGCCGCGAGCAGAAGCGTCGACTTCCCCACCCCCGCCTCGCCCCGGATGACCATGCATGCCCCGCCATCACGGACGCGTTCCAGAAGCTCCTCGAGAATCCTGATCTCAGCGTCGCGCCCAACCACCGTCGGGGTCACGGACGCGATCCTACGAGGAGACTCGCTCGCCGAGGCAGGGCGCCTCTAGATGATCGATCCATCCTGTTGATCGATAGTCCTTTAGGAATGACGCGGTGCTGTCGATAGGCGCATCAGGACGCAAACGGTGTCCTGATCGAAAAACGGCAAACCCGGGGAAACCCGGGGACGCAAAGCCACGGACCTGCCCCGTCGTCGACGGAATGGCCGCCGGGCCGCCGACGCAGGGAGCACCCGTGAGATCGACAAAGTCCACTGCTACCAGCCTTCGATCGCGCTGGAACCGGGCCCTCGCCGTCCTCTTCGCCGTCGTCGTCGTGGCCGCGATCGCCACCTTCGTCGGAACCCGTGTGCTGGTCGGCTCGTACCGGCACACCGCCGAAGATGTCGAGCGGGGTACGACGCTGCTCGCCCAGCTGAGGAGTGACGTCGCCGCCAACAGCGCCTTCCTCCATGCCCTCATGGACGGCGGTCTCGACGACCCGGGGCGTGTCGCCGCTGCGGGTACGGATGCGTCCGTCCGCGCCGGGTTCGCGCAGGCGATGCGCAACTCCCGTACAACTGGCGGACGGCAACTGCTCCAGCAGGGCTTTGACCAATGGCAGGCGACCGTGGCCGCCACGGGCCTGCTCGACCCCGCGATTCCCGTCCCGGAGCGCCTCCAGCAGCACCGGGTGGTGGCCGGTAGAACCGACGAACTGGCGGCGCTGCTCGACCGGGCCGGTGCTGCCGACCGTGCCGCCGTCCGGGCCGATCTGGCTCGGGCCTCCCAGGTCGAGAACTCGGCGCTGGCCGCCCTCGTCGCCCTGGGGCTTCTGGTGATCGCGCTGCTCGCCCGTTTCGGCCGGCGGCTGTCCGCCGAAGTGATCCGACCGCTCGGCATCCTGCGCGACTCCGCCAACCGGTTAGCCGCCGGTGAGCTCGACCACCGGGTCGAGTTCGCCCGGGCCGACGAACTGGGGGACCTCGCCGCCAGCTTCAACGCCATGGCCGACGCGATCGCCGGTAGCCAGCGGAACTTGACCCTCCAGGCCAACCACGATTCGTTGACGGGTCTCGCCAACCGGGCCGCGTTCTGCGCTCGCCTGGAGGCGGCGCTGGCCCGGCCGGAACGACGCGGAGGCACCCAGGCCGTGCTGTTCGTGGATCTGGACGACTTCAAGGACGTGAACGACACGCTCGGCCACGCGGCGGGTGACGAGGTCCTGACGGCGGTGGCCGCCCGGCTCCAGGACGCCGTGCGGCCCGGCGACCTCGTGGCTCGCCTCGGCGGTGACGAGTTCGCCCTCCTCCTCGACGGCGTCCCCGACCCGGGCGTGGCGCTCGGCGTGGCCGAACGGGCGGTGGTCGCACTCGCCGCCCCGGTGGAGGTGGCCGGGACCTGGGTCCACGTGGGGGCGAGTGTGGGTCTGGCCATGCGCCACGCTGACAGCGACCCGGAGAGCATCATGCGCGAGGCCGACGTCGCGATGTACAGCGCCAAGGGCCGGGGCAAGAACCGGGTCGAGCGCTATGACGCCACCATCAACAACGCCGTCGCCGACCACCATGCCCTCAAGGCGGACCTGGCCGGCGTCGCCGAACGGGGCGAGCTCGTCATCGACTACCAACCCATTGTCGACCTCACCGACGGCACGTTCGTCGGCGTGGAGGCACTGGTGCGCTGGCAGCACCCCACCCGGGGTCTGCTGCCCCCGTCAGCCTTCATCGAACTCGCCGAGCAGACCGGCGCCATCGTCGGTATCGGTTCCTGGGTGCTCGAAACGGCGGCCGGCCAGCTCCTGAGCTGGCAGCACCGTTATGGCCTCCCGGAGCTCTGGCTGTCCGTGAACGTGTCGGTGTGCCAGCTCGACGACCGGGGCTTTGCCGACCACGTCGGCGAGGTGCTCCGTCGCTCGGGACTGGCTCCTACCAGCCTCGTCCTCGAGATCACCGAGTCGGTCCTCGCCGATCCCGCCGGCGCCGCCGCCGGTTGCCTCGAGACGCTGCGCCGACTCGGAGTGCAGGTCGCCCTCGATGACTTCGGCACCGGCTACTCCTCCATCGGGTACCTGCGTCAGCTGCCCATCGACATTCTCAAGATCGACCGCTCGTTCGTCTCCGGCGAGCAGGCCAACCGCCCCGGGGACCTCCTTCTCGAAGCGATCGTCGGCCTCGCCCAACGCCTCGGACTCGGCGTCATCCCCGAAGGTATCGAAGAACCCGACCAGCTCAGCCGGCTCCGGGACCTTGGCTGCCACACCGGCCAAGGTTTCCTCCTCTCCCGCCCGGTCCCCGCCGGCACGATCGATCGGCTCCTCGCCAATCCCACACCGCTGCTGCCCGCCGAACTTCCCGAGGCGCTGTCGAGTTGGTCGGCATGACGACCACCCACGTCGTATCACCCCGCCGGGTCGGCGGCACCCTGATCGCCCTGATGGTCACGACGGCGGTGCTGCTGGCCACTGGTACGAGCGCCAACGCCGCCATTGCGCCGACCGTCCCGCTGGGGACCTCGGCCAACGACGCGGTCCTCGGAGCCTCCACGGTCACCAACACCGGCGACAGCACCCTCGACGGCAGTCTCGGCCTCTGGCCGGGGACGTCGATCACCGGATTTCCGCCGGGACTGGTCCTTCCTCCGGGAAAGACCGACACGACCAACGCGGCCGCCAAGCAGGCCCAATCCGACCTGACCGCCGCCTATGTGAACGCCGCCGGCCGGCCGCTCGACGCCACCACGACCGCCGATCTCGCCAACCTCAAGCTCGGGGCCGGCGTCTACGCCGGGCCGAGCAAGTCCGCCCTGAGCCTGACCGGGCCACTGATCCTCGACGGGGCGGGCGACCGGAGCTCGGTCTTCATCTTCCAGACCGACTCGACGCTGATCACAGGGTCGGGCAGCACCGTGACGTTGATCAACGGCGCCCAGGAATGCAACGTCTTCTGGCAGGTCGGCAGCTCCGCAACGCTGGGGACCGGCTCGGTCTTCACCGGCAACATCCTGGCTCTGACATCGATCACCGTGACCAACGGCGTGACCGTCCATGGTCGGGCTTTGGCCCGCAATGGTGCGGTGACGTTGGACAATGACACCTTCACCAGGCCGACCTGTGCCACCACGACCGGAGGCGACAGCGGCGGAACAACCTCCGGCGGCACGACGGGAACCACGTCCGGTGGTGGCCTCGGGACCACGCCCGGCGGTACCGGGACAACTCCCGGCGGCACAGGGACCACGCCCGGCGGCGGAACGGGGACCACGCCGGGCGGCGGCACGGGGACCACGCCCGGCGGCGGCACGGGATCGCCGCCAGGCAGGGGAACGGGAACTACGCCAGGCGAGAATGGTCCTGGCGTCCCGGGCGTCGTTGGTCCTCCTCGGACCGGCGCAGCGCCGTTGCCGGCAGAACAGCTCCCTTGGCTGGCGATGCTGTTCGTCAGTCTCTTCGGGGGAGCCGGGCTCGTCGGCACGGTCCTGAGGTGCGGAGTGCCGGCTTCCGGCGCTCCGCCGGTCGAGCGCTAAGCCGCCGTGGCGTCATTGGGGCCGCTGGCTCCGACCGGGAGCCGTCTCACGATCCTGCTCCTCGTGACGGTCTTCCTGGCGGGCTGCGGCACGGCCCAGCGAGAGAAGGCATCTGTTTCCCTCCCTGCCGCCGTGCCGACGGTTCTGGCCATCCCCGCCGCGCTCACCGACGAAGGACTCAACTTGCGGGCCGGGCCGGTGGCGGTGCCGTTGGAGCTGCAGATGCCGTCACTCAGCGTCACGGCCTCCGTGATGGGAGTGGGCATCACGCCGAAGAACGTGATGGACGCGCCGATGGGCCCGGCCGAGGACCCGGTATGGCAGCAAGCCTTCTGGTATCGAGGCAGCGCGGTCCCCGGGGCGCTCAGCACGGCCTTGATCGCCGGCCACGTCGGGGGTCCGGGGGGAAGCTCAGCCGTCTTCGCTCACCTCGACCGTCTGCGGCCCGGCGACCCGATCGTCGTCCATGACACCCGCAGCGCACTCGACGTCCGCTTTTCCGTGACGGAAGCGAAGATCTACTCGCTCGACCAAGCGACGGATCCGGCCGTCCTGACCCGGATCTATGGCGCCGGTCCCGTCGCCGGGAATTGGCCCCAGCCCTCGGCTGACGGCCTCTCCCACCTGACCCTCATCACCTGTACCGGAACCTTCCGGAACGGGACCCACGACCACCGGCTGGTCGTCTACGCCACCCGGACCGCTTGACCAGGAGCGCGAGAGCCGAAGGATCTTGAGGGAGCGAGGCCGAGGCGGAATCGGAGCACGGCGATCCACAGGGCCGTCGCGCCGGCGATGTGGAGGGCGACCAGCAGGGGGGGCAGCTTCGTGAAGTACTGCACGTAGCCCACGGCACCCTGGGCGAACATCACCGACAGCAGGACGCTGCCGCGCCGGAGGACGTCGGGCGGGACCCGGTCCCGGCGGGCCCGCCAGACGGTGAGCAGGGTCAGAGCGACCAGCACCCACACGGCCAGGGCGTGGAGCCGGGCCGCGTCCCGCAGGGCGAACGGGAGCCGTTCGACGAACTGGCCCTCGTTGCTCCCGGCGTGCGGGCCGGACCCGGTGACGACGGTGCCCAGCGCCAGGACGACCGCCGCCCACACGACCAGCCACGAACCGAGTCGGCGCACCTCGGCGTCGACGGCCGGGGCCGTCCCCACCCCCGGCGCGGCCGGTGGCCCGTCCGCCCATCCCGCCCGGTGCTGGAGCACGACGGCGTCCGCCACCAGGATCAACGAGACGACGAAGTGGCCCAACACCCGCGGCGGGTACAGGTCGAAGAGGACAACGAGGCCTCCGAGCACGATCTGGCCGACCACCCCGAACACGAGGCCCACGGCCAGCCACACGAGGTCCCGGCGGAACGGGCGCCGCCGCAGGGCGGCCAGCACGGCCACGATGACCATCACCGACACCGCCCCGGTGACGGTGCGGTTCACGAACTCGATGAGGGCGTGGGTCTCGAGCGGCGCCACGATCCGACCCTTGGCGCACGTCGGCCAGTCCGGGCAGCCGAGCCCTGACCCGGTCACCCGCACCGCCCCGCCCGTCACCACGATGAACGCCAGGGCGACCAGGGCCAGGGAGGTCACCCGCCGGTAGGTGGCCGGCGACAGCGTGAATCGGGCGTGCATCACTCCAAGACTCGCCGATCGGCGGCCCGACACCGGAATCCGGCCCGCTACCGGGCGGCGCCGCCTGTTGCTTTCCCCACGGCGTCGACGTCGAGGGGAAGGTTGACGACGAGCGAGGTTCCGCCGCCGGGCGGGCTCGCGATCCTGATCGTCCCACCGAGGGCCTCGACCCGATCGTGCAGGCCGACGAGTCCCGATCCCTGACGCGGATCCGCTCCGCCGATGCCGTCGTCGCGGATCGACAGGACCAGGGCGCCGTTGCGCTGGGCGAGCGAAACGTCGATGGCCGACGCCTGCGCATGCTTCGTGGCGTTGGCCAGGGCCTCCGACGCGACGAAGTACGCCGCGGCCTCGATCGGGTCGGGGAGCCGCTCGATGGACGTGAGGTCGAGCGCAACCGGTGTCGCCGAACGTCGGGCGAGCGTTCGCAGAGCCGGACCGAGACCGCCCTGGGAGAGGATGGCGGGGTGGATGCCCCGGGCGAGGTCCTGCAGGTCGGCGATCGCCCCCGCCAGACTCGTCGCGATCTGGGACAGCTCAGCGCGAAGATCGCCCGTGTCGGGGGGGACATTCGCCTCCGCCACGCGTAACGCCAGCGCCAGGGAGACCAGGCGCTGCTGCGTGCCGTCGTGGAGGTCGCGCTCGATCCGCCGGCGAGTCTCGTCCGACGCGGCGACGATCCGCCGGCGCGAGGCGGCGAGCTCGGCGCGGCTGGCCGCATTGGCGATCGCGGTCCCGGCGAGCTCCGTGAAGGCGGCCATACGCTGCTCGGCATCGGCCGGAAACTGCTCGCCGTTCGTCCCGGCGGCGATCGACCCCCACAGAGAACCCTCGACGACGATCGGGACCGCCACGCTGCAACGAACCCCCGGCTGCTCGATGAGCGCGGAAGCATCGGTGCAGTCGTCGACCCGGACTGACCGGCCCGTTCGTACGACCTCGGTCAACGTCAACTCCGACTTCAGGTCCATGCTGGTGCCCACCGGCATGTCATCGCGGGCGGTGCCGCTGCTGGCCACGATGGCCATCATCCCGTCCGGCTCGAGCCGCCCGATCGTCGTGGCCTGGGCGTCGAGCAGCCGTTCCACCTCCTCGGCGACCGCGGCGAAGACCTCTGCCGGCGACACGCCCCTCGCCACGAGGGTGGCCACCCGCCGCAGCGCCGCCTGCTCCCCCGCCAGCCGCCTCAGCTCGCTTTCGGCCTGCCGGCGCTCCGTCACGTCACGGGCGACCCCGTACACGAACCGCTCGTCGAGCACAGGGGTCAGTGTCCATTCGAGCAGTCTGTACGAGCCGTCCTTGCGAACGCACCGGTTCTCGAACGACATGACCTGCTCCCCTCGGCGGAGCCGGGCCGCCTGCGCCACCGTGTTCGGGCGGTCGTCCGGATGGACGAACTCGAGGTACGGCCGCGCCTGGATCTCCTCCGCCGTGTAGTCGAGGATCTGCTGGACGGCCGGATTGACGCGTATGAACCGTCCACCGAAGTCGGCCACCGCGATGAGGTCGGACGACAGATTGAACAGGCGGTCAAGCTCGGCCTGGGCCCGGACTCGCCGCGCCGCGTTGACTCCGAGCGTGCCGGCGAGGGCAGCGAGGACGAGACCGGCGGCGAGAATGATCCAGGGCAGGACCGCCGCCGCGCCCTGGACCCGCTCCTGCGGCACGGCGACGTCGAATCGCTGCCCCGCCTCCATGAAGGTGCTGCGCGCCGCCCCCCCGCCGGCGAGGCGCCCGGTGGAGGTCCCGCCGACGGTGAGCTGCAACGGCGCCGTCTCCGGCGCCGCGGCCCGCAACGAGTCTTCCGATACGAACAGCACCACGAACCCCGGTGTGGTGACATCCCCGGTGAGGCGCGGCGCGAACCGGACGAGAAGGAGACCGCTCGTGCCGTCCCGCAGGGTCGCCAGCGGGGTGGCCCGTGCCTCGGAAAGCCCAGTGGCCGCGGCCACCGCCCCAGCCAGGCCCGATTCGTCGCCGAGATCGATCCCGGGCACTGCCATGGGAGGGATCCCGGAGACGAGCGTCGCCGGGAGATACGAGGACCGCGACCCGACGGACACGATCCGCAGGCGCTGGTCGCGGGTGACGATGGGGTGGCCGACCCGCCGCTCGTAGGCGGCACGCTCGGAAGCGGGAACCTCCTCCACCCACGCCGCGGCGGGGAAGCCGGCCGGGCTGAGCCATCTCGATGCGTTGCTACCGAACTCCTCGCTCGTGACCCCGGCCCCGGCCACGCCCACCATGGACCGGCGGAGGCTCTCGGCGAGGGAGGATCCCTGCTGGATGCGCCCCCGGATCTGCGCCGCCGCCACCGCGGCGCGGTGCGCCGAGTCCCGGCGCGCCTCTCGCTCGCCGAGGAGACGGGCTCCGAAGAAACCCGCAACGGTCAACCCGAGAACCGACGCTACTGTTGCGATCTGCCGAGCCCGCACGCCTCCACCCCGTCAGGAACGGGACGATTCTCCCCCGTCCCCGTCGCCAGGGGAAGGCGCCTTTTGGACGTGGGCGCAGGTTGAGCTAGGTTGACGGTGAGTCGGGCGAGAGGGGCGCAGAGTGAACATTCGGCCGCCCCCGATGACCCGCAGGTCGTTCCTGACGTCCGCCGCCGCAGTGGGCCTGGGGGCGCCGTTGGCAGCGTCGTTGATCGCGGCCTGCGGGGCCGCGGCGCCCTCCAGACAGTTGCTCGTTGCGGCACCGACGACCCCTCCCAGCCTCGACTGGGAACTCGTGTTCGGCAAGGAGGTCTACGACCATATCTTCAACTTGAACGACCGTCTGACCCGCTGGA
>JAUZEX010000027.1 GCA_030838815.1 Actinomycetota bacterium | reverse complement strand
TCCACGGAGAGCGCGAGGGTACGCTGGGGGTGTGGCACTCAAGAACATCGTGAGCAAGCTCACCAAGCCGGTGGAGGAACACGACCGGGAGAAGCTGGTCCAGTTCTGCTCTGAGGCGGCGGGCTGCCGTCCCATTGCGGAGCTACAGCCCCGAACGGTGGCGAAGGTCGTCGGCGAGATCTCGTCGGTGCGGATCGTCCCCCGGGCCGGTGCGCCGGCGCTCGAGGTCGGCGTGACCGACGGGCGGAACCTCCTCACCGCCGTGTTCTTCGGCCGCAAGAAGGTCGCCGGGGTGAGCCCGGGCCGCCGCCTGGTGGTCGAAGGCATGGTCGCCCCGCTCGGCAACCGGGTCTACATGTACAACCCTGTCTACGAGCTGCTCCCCTAATTCTTTTCGGGGGGATCTCGGGGGGGCGGAGCCCCCCGAGTGCCTTACTTCCCGGTCAGGATCCGGCGGATCTCGTCCTCCGAGTCCGGCGTCACGAGGGCGATCACCTCGTCCCCGGCCTGGAAGACGGTGTCCCCCCGGGGGACCACCACGTGCTCCTCCCGCACGACGGCCACGAAGGTCGAGTCGCGGGGAATGTCGAGCTCGCGGATGGTGGGGCCGATGACCGGTGAGTCCGGCGCCAGCGTGACCTCGACCAGCCGGGCCCTGCCCTTCTCCAGCTGAAGGAGCCGGACCAGGCTCCCGACCGACAGCGCCTCCTCGGTCAGGGCCAGGATCAGGTGGGGTGTCGACACCGACACGTCGACACCCCAGTTCTCGTTGAACAGCCACTCGTTCTTCGGGTGGTTGACCCTGGCCACGACGCGGGGCACGGCGAACTCCTGCTTGGCCAGCAGTGAGATCACGAGGTTGTCCTCGTCGTCGCCGGTGGCGGCCACGACGACGTCGACCCGGTCGATCTCCGCCTCCCGGAGCGAGGTGACTTCGCAGGCGTCGGCGGTGCGCCACTCGATGCTGCCGCCGTCCCCCCGGGGCCCGGAGAGGCCCGGGGCGGAGCGGCTGACGACGCCCGGGTCCTGCTCGAGGATCATGACCTCGTGACCGGCGAGGGCCAGGTCGTTGGCGATGAACTGGCCGACGTTCCCGGCGCCGGCGATGGCCACTCGCATCCGGTTAATGGTCCTTCCCGGCCGCGAGCCGCTCGGTGAGGGCGTCGAGGGCGTCGGTGGCGGCGGTGAAGGTCAGCACGTCGCCCTCCTGGCCGACGATCCCGGTGTCGACGATCCGGGCTGCCCCCAGTCGGGTGACGGCGGTCAGCCAGAACCGGCCCGGGTCGTTGAGGCCGGCCAGCTTCTTGCCCGCCCACGAGGCCGGCAGCCCCCGCTCCACCACGCACACCTTGCCGCTGGGGTCGGACCAGTCGGCCTTGACCTCGCCCGGAAGCAGCCGGCGCATCACCTGGTCGGTGGCCCAGCTGACCGTGGCCACGGTCGGGATGCCGAGCCGCTGGTAGATGAGCGCCCGGCGGGGGTCGTAGATCCGGGCCACGACCCGCTCGATGCCGAAGTTCTCCCGGGCGATGCGGGCCGTGAGGATGTTGGAGTTGTCGCCGTTGGTCACGGCGGCCAGCGCCCCGGCCCGGTCGACGCCCGCCTCGAGGAGGTGGTCCCGGTCGAAGCCGAAGCCCACCACCGTCGAGCCGCCGAAACCCTGGGGCAGGCGGCGGAAGGCGCTCGCGTTCTTGTCGACGACGGCCACGCTGTGACCGTCCTTCTCCAGAGTTCCGGCAAGCTCGCTGCCCACCCGGCCGCATCCCACCACGACGACGTGCACGGGGCGGATGTTAACGCAGGGTGGCTACGACGGGCCCGTCCGGCAGATGGCAGGATGGCGCCCGTGTACTCGGTCCTGAAACGCCTGCTCGTCGGGCGCCCGCTCTCGAGCGCCGAGCAGGAGCATCAGCGGCTGGCCAAGACGATCGCGCTGGCGGTCTTCTCGTCCGACGCCATCTCGTCCACGGCCTACGCCACCGAGGAGATCCTCCGGGTCATCGTGCCGCTGGCGGGGCTTGCGGCGCTCGACTACCTCATCCCCATCGCCTTCATCGTCGTCATCCTGCTGGCGATCGTGGCCTTCAGCTACCGGCAGACGATCTTCGCCTACCCGAGCGGCGGCGGTTCCTATGTCGTCTCCCGGGAGAACCTGGGGGTCAACCCGTCGCTGGTGGCGGGGGCGTCGCTCCTCACCGACTACATCCTCACGGTCTCGGTGTCGGTCGCCGCCGGCGTGGCCGCCATCACCTCGGCCTTCCCCGCTCTCCGTAAAGACACGGTGCCGATCTGCCTCCTCCTCATCCTGCTCATCACCCTGGCCAACCTGCGGGGCGTGAAGGAGTCAGGGCGGACCTTCGCCGTCCCCACCTACGTCTACATCTTCTCCCTGGCGCTGCTGGTGGGCATCGGACTGGTCCGGTCGTTCACCGGCAATCTCCACCGGCTGCCGCCCGACCCGAGGGCGATGGCCGAGATCACCCGGCAAGGCAAGCTCATGACCGGGGTGACGCTGTTCGCCCTCATGCGGGCCTTCTCGTCGGGTGCGGTCGCCCTGACCGGCGTCGAGGCCATCAGCAACGGCGTGCCGGCCTTCCACCGGCCGGAGTCGAAGAACGCCGCCACCACCCTCATGTGGATGGCGGGCATCCTCGGCACGTTCTTCTTCGGGATCTCCGTGCTCGCCCACCGGCTGGCCCCCACCCTGCAGCCGGAGGGCCGGGAGACGATTCTCTCGATCCTCGGCCGGGCGGTGTTCGGCCACAACACGCCCATGTACTTCGTGCTCCAGGTGTCGACGGCCGCCATTCTCACCCTGGCCGCCAACACCGCCTACGCCGACTTCCCGCGGCTGTCGTCGATCATCGCCCGCGACGGGTTTCTCCCCCGCCAGCTCTTCAACCGGGGCGACCGGCTCGTGTTCTCCAATGGTGTCATCGTGCTGGCGGTCCTGGCCGGCATCCTGCTGGTGGTGGTGAAGGGCGAGGTCACCCACCTGATCCCGCTCTACGCCGTGGGCGTGTTCACGTCCTTCACCCTGTCGCAGTTCGGGATGGTGAGACACCACCTGAAGGAGCGGGAGCCCGGCTGGCGGGGATCGATGGTCATCAACGGCGTCGGTGCCGTGGCCACCGGCATCGTGCTGCTGGTGGTGGCCACCTCGAAGTTCACCAAGGGCGCCTGGCTGCCCATCGTCGTGATCCCGCTTCTGGTCATGCTGCTCAAGGGCGTGAAGCGGCACTACGACATGGTCCGGGCGTCGCTGGCCGTACCCGACGACTGGCGGCCGCCCCGCCTCAGCCACACCGTGGTGGTGCTGGTCGGCGGTGTCCACCGGGGGGTGCTGGAGGCCCTGGCCTACGCCAAGTCGTTGAACCCCGATCATCTGGTGGCGGTGACCGTCGTCTCCGACGAGGAGGAGCAGGAGCGGATCGAGGTGGGCTGGGCGGCCCACCGGCTCGACACGCCACTCGACATCGTCTACTCCCCCTACCGGGACCTCTCCCGGACCATCCTCAAGTTCATCGACGAGATCGACCGCCGGTGGGACAACGACATCGTCACGGTCCTCATCCCGGAATTCGTCGTGAAGCGGTGGTGGGAGCACATCCTCCACAACCAGACGGCCCTCTTCCTCAAGGGCCGGCTCCTCTTCCGGGAGGGCGTCGTGGTGACATCGGTGCCCTACCACGTGCGGACGGGGGTGAAGTCGGGATCGCCGGGATCGGGCGCCCCCGG
>JAUZEX010000906.1 GCA_030838815.1 Actinomycetota bacterium | reverse complement strand
GATCGGCTTCCAGTGACCTCGGGGGGAACTGCGGAGGCGATTCGAGTTCATAGAGCCATCCTCAGAAAGAAGGGCCTGATTCACCCATGGGACATCAGGTCCGGTGTGGGTTGAGCTTGGGCGTCGTGCCTGAGCCAGTCCTGAAGGAAGGCTGACTGTTACCGGAGTGAACGGACGGTGGCGCCGCTGGCCAGTCCCGCTCGTTCTGAGACGAGGCGATAGCGTTCGCCGCTGGCGGCGCTGCGGAGGTTGGCGGGCAGCCGGTCGCCGCAGCCGCAGACCCAACCGAGCCGGCGGGCGGGGTTGCCGACCATCAGCGCATGGGCCGGGACGTCGCGGACGACGACCGCCCCGGCGCCGATCAAGGCGTACTCGCCGATCTCGGTTCCGCAGACGACGACGACACCAGCGCCGAGCGAGGCGCCCTGCCGCACCACCGTGGGGAGGAGCTCGTCCGGCGCCTTCGGGCGTTCGCGGCGGGGCATGCGGTCGTTGGTGAAGATGACGCCGGGCCCGAGGAAGACGTCGTCCTCCACGGTGACGCCGGTGAACAGCATGACGCCGTTCTTGATCGTGACCCGGTCGCCGACGCTGACGCCGCCTTCGACGAAGGCGTGGTCGCAGACGTTGCAGTCCCGACCGATCCGGGCTCCGGGGAGGACATGGGCGAAGGCCCAGATCCGGGTCCCGGCGCCGACGTCGTCGCTCTCACACAGCGCCGCCGGGTGGATCCGGGTGCCGGCGGGCATCATGCGTCCACCGACCGGAGCAGTGTCTCGGCCACCCGTTCGACCTGTTCGGGCGTGATGCCGGGGTACACCGGAAGCGACAGGATCTCGTCCGCCATGAGTTCGGCGTTCGGGAAGCGTCCTCGTTCGCCGGCCTCGAATCCGGGCAGCAGGTGGACGGGCACCGGATAGTGCACGCCGGCCTGGATGCCCGCCTCGTTGAGCTCGCCGAGGACGCGGTCGCGCTCCGCCACTCTCACGACGTAGAGATGCCAGACGTGTTCGTTGCCGGACAGCACGTTCGGCAGGCGAATGCCGTCGTGACCGGCCAGCAGCTTGTCGTAGGTGCGGGCCGCCTGGACCCGCTGGTCGTTCCATTCCTGCAGGTGGGGCAGCTTGGCCAGGAGGACCGCGGCCTGGAGGGTGTCGAGTCGCGAGTTCCAGCCGATCATCCGGTGGTCGTAGCGGCCGTTGCCGCCGTGGTTGCGCAGCGCCCGTACCCGGGAGGCCAGTTCGGCGTTGTCGGTGGTCACGGCTCCGCCGTCCCCGTAGGCGCCGAGGTTCTTCCCGGGGTAGAAGCTGGTGGCGGCGGCGCGGCCCCATGTTCCCGGGGTCCGCCCGTAGCGGGTGGCGCCATGGGCCTGGGCGGCGTCCTCGAACAGCAGCGCACCGTGGGCCTCGGCGACGGCGGCCAGCCGCTCCATCGGCGCCATCTGCCCGTAGAGGTGGACCGCCATGATGGCCCGCGTGCGGGGGGTGATCGATTCGCTCACGGACTCGGGGTCGATGAGGTGGTGGACGGGATCGCAGTCGGCGAAGACCGGGTGGGCTCCGGCTCGCACGACGGCCGCCACGGTGGCCACGAAGGTGTTGGCGGGGACGACGACGTCGTCGCCGGGCCCGATCCCGGCCGCCCGGAGCATCAGCTCGACGGCGTCGGTCCCGTTGCCCACGCCGACGCATCCGAGCCGGTGGGAGAAGGCGGCGAAGGCGGATTCGAAGTCCGAGACCTCGGAGCCACCGATGAACCGGCCATCGGCCATGAGGCGGAGCAGGGTGGGGACGATGTCGGCGGCGATCTCGCGGTGCTGCAGGGCGAGGTCGACGAGCGGGATCTCGGTGGGGCGCGTCGGCGCGATCAGAACCATGGCTTCATGTTCGGGACCGCAGGGGGCAGCGGGGCTGAGCTTGGCCTGAAGCTCGGCTGAGGCCAACCGAGGACCTGCCTCGGGCCGCCCCTTCAATCGTTGCTCAGAACCCGCTCAGACTTCCGTCAGGCGCGGCCCCGACAGTCGCGGCCATGACCACCGAGAATCCGTTTTCCCCCTGGGCCACCAGGGGGCCGGGCCGTGGCCGGGGTCGTTCCCCGCACCGGGGCCGGTCCGAACACCCTTCGGGCCGTGTGATCGATCTCTCCTCCGACGCCGACATCACCCTGTCCGGCCCTCCGAAATCCGTCCGGGTGCTCGTCATCGAGGACGACCCCTTGTTCGCCACGCTCGTGGCCAACATCCTCGAGCAGGTGGGGTCGAACTTCGTCGTGGATCACGCCTCGAACCTGAGCGCGGCCGCCACCAGGCTCGCCCGGGACCCCATCGAGCTCATCATCACCGAGATCGATCTGCCCGACAGCACCGGCCCGACCACGGTCGGCGCCGTGCGGGCCTTCGCTCCCGGCCTCCCGATCGTCGTGCTGTCGGACAGGGATGACGTGCAGGCGGCCGTCGAAGCCATCCGGTTGGGGGCCGACGAGTACATCGTGAAGGGTCGGTTCTCGATCGACTCCCTCGTCTGGCTCGTGCGCATGGTCCTCGAGCGTCACGGCCGCCCGGCCGCCGACCTGATGAGCGGCTTCACCGACCCGGCCACCGGGCTGGCCACCCTGCCGGCCCTGCAGCTAGCCGGTCAGCGGTGCCTGATGATGGCCGATCGGGCCGGTCTGCAGGCCGGCATCGCCTTCCTCGAGATCAAGGCCGCTCCCCGCCGGGAGCCGGCCGACTGGGAACAGCTCCTTCTCGCCGTCGGTGACCTGCTGCAGGAGACACTGCGGCGGTGCGATCTCATCTCCCGGCTGCCCGGCAGCGAGCTGGCCGTGCTCCTCGTCAGCGAGGGCCCGCTGGCCCGCGCCGTCGAGCGCCTGAAGGCGGCACTGGCCGCCGCCGGCGTCGCGGCCCATGTCCGGGTCGGTTTCGCCGCCTACGAATCCAACGACACCGCCACCGTCGACGCCCTCCTCGAGCAGGCCCGGAGCAACGCCCACGCGGTGCTGACGTGACTTCAGGTACGGCACAGGAACGGCCCGAGTTCCCTTCAGGGACCCGACCGATTCTGAGTCCATGACCACCCTTCAGAGGCACGATGGCCCGGTCTTCGTCATCGGCATCGCCAACGGAGCCGGCGATCGCCTCGCCGACCGCCTCGGAGCTCATCCGCGCCTGAGCCGGATCCCCCCCAGCCGCCTCCTGGTCGACCTCGCGGTCGCCATCAATCGGAACCAGCCCGCCCTGGCCGTGTACGGGATGCCGGAGCAGTACTGGCGCAAGGCGGCCGCGGAGTTCTTCGACGGGCTCCAGCGGGCCCATGCCGCCCGCGACCACAAGCCGCGCTGGGCCACCTACGTCTCGTCGTCGAGTCTCTCCATCGAGGACCTGGACCAGCTGTTCCCCACCGCCCAGTTCGTGCACGTGGTCACCCGGCCCCGGGGCGGCGCCGGGCGGATCCTCTCCACCAACCGCCGAGCCGGTTCGCGCCTGATCCCGGAGCGCTATCTCGAGGTCGCCGAAAGCGACGTGGTCGCCGGGACCGACGCCTGTGCCCTGGCCGTCCTGCGTTTTCTCGGCGAGGAGGACGTGATCGTCGGCGAACCGGAGGTCCTGGTCGACCTCGCCGACACCCGTTCTCACCGTAGTGAACGCCGCTGAGAGCGGGTGGGGGTGTTCGCCCGGCTAGGGTTCTGACCATGGGCTCGGTTCCTGACTGACCGAGCCGGGTGCGCGTTGATCCGGACCTTGTTGAGCGCCTCCACATCCCGAACGGACGAGGAGGGCCACTGATGGCCGGCGACCGCCTGCTGCGCATCCTGGCGCAACTGGCCTCCGGGGCCACGGCCGAACCGGAACCGGCCCGCCTCTGCGAGGTGTGCGCCGACGTGGCGCTCATGAGCGGCGCCGGCATCATGCTCATGGACGGTGACGTCCAGCAAGGCTCGGTGTGCTCCAGCAACGACGTGAGCGCGCTGATCGAGGATCTGCAGTACACCCTGGGCGAAGGGCCGTGCGTGGACGCGTACCACGACGACCGGCCCGTGCTCGAGCCAAACCTCGCCGGCCAGAGCGACCGCTGGATGGCCTTCACGCCCCCCGCCGTGTCGGCGGGTGCCCTCGCCATCTTCGGCTTTCCCTTGCGGGTGGGTGGCATCCGCCTCGGCGCCCTCAACCTCTACCGCGACCAGCCGGGCGAGATGACCGACGAGCAGTACGCCGATGCGCTGGTCCTGGCCGGGCTGGCGGCCCAGTCCGTCCTGGTGATGCAGGCGCACGCATCGCCCGGAGCGCTGGCGGAAGAGCTGGAGAACGGAGCCGATTTCCGATTCGTGGTGCACCAGGCGTCGGGCATGGTCGCCGTCCAGCTCGGCGTCTCCGTCGGCGAGGCTCTGGCCCGATTGCGGGCCTATGCCTTCGGCAACAACCGCCCGCTCCATGACGTGGCGGAAGCGGTTGTGGCCCGGAAGTTACGGCTCGATGATCACCCCCCCCGGGGGGGCCTGAGATGGGCAGATTCCGGGTAGCATGCCCCCGGGCCGTCGATCAGTCTGCGGCCACCACCGGGCTGCGTCCGGGAAAGGGAGTGTCCGATGGCCAGGGAGGGTTTACTCGCCAGGACGTTCGTGGAGCTGGCCGACACCCTCGTCGACGACTTCGATGTCGTGGAGTTGCTGACCCTGTTGGCCCATCGGTGTGTGGAGATGCTCGACGTGGCCGCCGCCGGCCTGATGCTGGTCTCCGCCGAAGGGGACCTGCGGGTCGTGGCCTCCTCCAGTGAGGAGATGCGCCTGGTCGAGCTGTTCGAGATCCAGGCCCAGGAGGGCCCCTGCCCGGACTGCTACCGCACCGGCCAAGCCACGCAGCACGGGGATCTCGCCCGCGATGTGCAATGGCCCCTGTTCGGGCCGGTGGCCCTCCAGGCCGGCTTCCGGTCGGTCACTGCCCTGCCCATGCGCCTGCGGGGCGTCACCATCGGGGCCCTCAACCTGTTCCGGACCCAGAATGGCGCCATGGAAGAATCTGACATCGTCGCCGCCCAGGCGTTGGCCGATGTCGCCACGATCGCCATCCTCCAGCATCGCGCCGCCATCCAGGCCCATCTCGTCGTCGATCAGCTCAACCATGCCCTCAACAGCCGCGTCATGATCGAGCAGGCCAAGGGCATCCTCGCCGAACGGGCCGGCCTCGACATGGAAGGCGCCTTCGCCTGGCTCCGCAAGCACGCCCGCGACCACAATCAGTTGCTGGTCGACGTCGCCGAGTCGATCGTCCGAGGGGATCTGGCGCCCACGGCGCCGCCCATCCCCGAGCCGTCTCTCTGAGGTTCTCGCCCGCCGGAGTGGATCCGGTGATCGGGGCGCTCCCCGTCGCGCAGGACGACGTCAGACACCGGCCGCTCCCGCCAGTCGTCCCACCAGTGTGGTGACCGCCATTGCCACCCCACCACCGATCATCACCCGGGCGGCCGCCATGCGCCGCGGCGCTCCGCCGGCTTTGGCGCCCAGCGAGCCCAGCAGCCCCAGCGCACCCAGCGCGCTCAGGATGGTGAACACGCTCCTCAACCTTGCGGGGGCCAGCGCCACGGCCGCGATCGGAACGGCGGCGCCGAGGGCGAAGGAGGCCGCCGAGACCCACGCCGCCTGCAGGGGCCGGGCCAGGGTGCCGGGCTGCTGGCCGAGCTCGTCGCGGGCGTGGACGGCGAGACGGTCGCCCCGGCTGAGCTGTTCGGCGACCCGCCGGGCCAGCTCCTGGTCGAGGCCTCGGGCCCGGTAGATGTCGGTGAGCTCGTCGAGCTCGCCTTCGGGATCGGCGGTCAGTTGCGACTGCTCGAGCTTCAGGTCGGCGCGCTCGGCGTCCCGCTGGGAATGGACCGACACGTATTCGCCGGTGGCCATGGCCATCGCCCCGGCCGCCAGGCCGGCGAACCCGGCGGTCAGGACCGCGCCGTGGGAGGCGCTCGACGCAGCCACGCCGAGCATGAGGCTGGCGGTCGAGACGATCCCGTCGTCAGCCCCCAGCACCGCG
>JAUZEX010000821.1 GCA_030838815.1 Actinomycetota bacterium | reverse complement strand
CCGCGACCGACTTCGATGATCAGTCCCCGTTCCACCAGGGCGGCCACGCGAGTGCGGGTGGCGCGGGGTGATCGCTCCACAAGATGGGCGAGGGCGCTGGTGGACAAGCCGTCGTGGGCCATGGGCCGCCGCCTCATCATCGACGGCACCATGCCGGTTGCCGACCGCGTCGCCGCCGGAAGGCCAACGACAAAGACGACCCGTAGGTGTGAGTGGGGCTCGCCACCCGAAGGTCGCAGGCCATGCGATCTCGCAGCTCCGCCGAGGGCAGGGCCGTCGATGGCGGCGACGTGAGCCTGCGGTGCTCTTCCAGGCGCTCGAACAGCCCGACGTTGATAGCCGGCAAGGCGTCGTCCGCATCCCGTTCGATGAGCTCGGCACCCGGCCTCGCCGCTCGGTCACCACGGTCTTCGGCTGCTCCAGTCGTAGAGGCCCTGGCGCACCTTCCTGCTACTGCCAGCGGACGGCTTCGAAGTCCTGCTTGCAGGTCCGGCAGCGGTAGAGGCTGCTCATGAGCGTCGGCCCGAACGCCGAGACGAGCTCCACGTCCCGGCCTTGGCACCATGGACAGATGGCTCCGGGCTCCTTGGCCGTGGGCCGGGTCACGCGGGCGGGCCCGTCTCCACCGGTGCTGGGGTGGCAGCGGCAAGCAGCTCGCCCGGCGCCGCGACCCCCGCCTCGACGGCGAGGTCGTCAAGCCCGCCCAGCCATTTCTCGATCTCCGGCACCGTCCGGCGGACGGCGGCGGCGAAGCGCTCCGACACTGCACGGGCATCGGCGGCCAGGATGGGGAACCAGCCGTGGAAGAGGTTCGCGTGGAATCCTTCCTCGACAGTCATCTTGGCGGTACGTGCCGAGAGGCTCGGATTCGCGCCGTCTCGCAGGGCTCGGACCACGTCGATCACGGCGAGCTCGACCATCCCGGCGGTGCCGACGAGTTCGGGCCAGGTCTCGGGCATGGTCTCCAGGCAGGGGATCCCGTGGTCACGGCGCTCGATCCCGGCCACCCCCAGGAGGGCCCGGGCGTGGCCGGCCTCCTCCTGGGCCATGGCCGTGAGCGCTGTGCACGCCTCCAGGGTCGGCCCCTGGAGCGACCAGGTGGTGTAAATCCACGCCAGATCCTTTTTCACCGCCGCCAGGGCGGACGCCAGCGCCTCGGCCGCTTCGGCGCTCACCGTTCCGCTCCCACCGAGATGACCTGGACGATGCAGCGGCGAGGAACCGCCAGCATCTCGACCCAGCGGTCCTCGTCGTAGGTCGACCGTGCGTACGCCCGGGCGAGTTCGTCACCCGGGGCCCGGAGGCTGCCGACGTGGGCCAGGGGTTCGGCAAAGTCAGCGCGGGCGAAGACCTCATAGACCGCGTCACCGTTCCCGTTGGCGCTCACGCGCTGATCCCGGCCGAGGCCAGGGCCGCCCGCGCTGCGCCGCTGATCCGCTCCAGGGTCCAGGGCGGGTCCCAGACCAGGGCGACGTGGACCCCGGACACGCCGGGCAGGCGCGCCACACGCTCTTCGATGTCCTCGATGATCCAGTCCGTACAGGGACAGCCCATGGAGGTGAGGGTGAGGTCGATCTCGACGCGTCCGTCCGTCAATCGGACGGCGTAGACGAGGCCGAGATCGACGATGCTCACCGGAAGCTCCGGGTCGGCCACCTGGGCCAGCACCTGCCAGACGTCGGCTTCACTCATGCGGCCTCCCGAAGGGCGTCGAGGCGTTTGCGGCCCGCCTGGAAGATCTCCACCAGCCGGGCGTTGGCCGGTCCGCGGCACTTCCAGCGGGTGATGACGTCGTTCCAGGTGACCGGATTGTCGAAGTCCCAACGCTTCTCCTGCTCGTCGAAGGCGCAGGGGAACGGAAAGTCAAGCTCGTAGCGGTGCGTGCCCGGATCCAGCCGGGCAGGGACCTCGAAGCCGAGCTCCTCCACGAGGGGCACCACTTGGGACAGCCAGGTCTGGCGCAGCTGGTCGTTGCTGCACCCCTTCAGCCGATAGCGCAGCTGCTTGTCGTGGGTCTTGAGGTCGTCGGGCAGGCCGAACCACTCCACGGTGAGCGGGAACATCCAGTCGATGGCCCGCTGCGTCTCCGCCCGAGTGTCCGGATCCGAGGCCAGAAGCCGGAGGTTGCGCACACCGAAGTTGATGTGGAAGCTCTCCTCCTTGTTGACCTTCACCAGGGCCCGGCGCCACGGGAAGTAGCTGGTGTGCTCGAAGACATCGGACAGCAGGACATAACCGGCCCGGTCCATGAACGCTCCAACCAGGGCCACCTCGGCGAAGGTGTCGTACGGCATGTCCATGGCGTACGGATGCTTGAACTCCTGCGGCGCCCGTCCGTAGACGAGGTGGTCGGCGTCCTCGCCCAGGTCCTCCAGCATCCGGTAGTCGACGTGGGCATGGCCGAGTTCGTCCTGGATCACGGCCAGGAAGGCCCCCACCGTCTTCTCGGGGACCCGCCGGGCGATCAGGTTGGGGTAGTACATGACCGCGCCCAGCAATTCGGTGTCGGCCGAGATCAGCAGGATCCGCTTGAGCTCGGCCAGGTAGCCCGCTGACATGTGCTCGACGCTCTCCACCAGCTGGCCGTCGGCGATCCGCTGGACGAGCTCCTCCTCTGTCAGCACGGCGAGATCACCACGTCCCGGCCCAGCTCGGTGCCCGCTTGGCCAGGAAGGCCGTGGCCCCCTCTTTCGAGTCGGTGGAGCGGAGGAGCTCGTTCTGCAATTGGCGTTCGAAGGCCAAGCCGGCGTAGAGCGGCATCTCCAAGCCCTCGGTCAGCGAAATCTTGGTGTAGCCGATGGCCCGCTGGGGACCTTCGGCCAGCCTCCTGGCGTAGGCGTGGGTCTCCTCCATCAGACTGCCCGCTGGGAAGACACGGTCGACGAAGCCCATGTCCGCCGCCTCCTTCACGCCGAAGCTCCGTGCCTCGAGCATCATGTCCAGCGCCTTGGCCGCACCCACGATTCGGCCGATCAGCTGGGTGCCGCCCTCGCCCGGGATCACGCCGAGCTTGAGCTCCGGCATCCCGAACTGCGCGTCGGTGTCGGCCGCGAAGCGCAGATCGCAGGCGAGTGCCAGCTCCATGCCACCGCCCATGCAGTGCCCGTTGATGGCGGCGATGAACACTTTGGGGATGCTGCGGGCCCGCATGATGACTTCCTTGCTGGTCTGGCTGAGGAGGCCGACGCGGTATGGGTCCTCGTCCCGGAGGAGCTTGATGTCGGCGCCGCCCGAGAAGAAGCGGTCGAGGTCGCTGGTGAGGACGGCCACCTTGACGTCGTCGTCGAACCGGACGGCCAGCACGGCCTGATCCAGCTCCAGGATCATCTGGAGGTTGTGGGCGTTGGCCGGCGGCCGTTGCAGCTTCATGTAGCCCACTCCGTCGCGGATCTCAGTCTTGACGAACTCCAGGTCGAGTTCGTCGAGCTTCAGCCCCGGAAGGCCGTTCGTGGTGGTCATCTACCTCTCCTGTTCTCGGACGTAGACCAGTGGTGTCTTGTAGCTGGTGCGGGGTAGGGCCCCCGGGGTCATGACTGCGACGTCGGCCCGGACTTGCAGCTGAGTTCGCAGTTCCGCCTCGATGCGGCGGGCCACGGCTGGATATCCGCCTGGTTCGAGCTCGGGTCGAGCCTCCACCTCGAGCGGGATGGGGTTGTCGAAGCGGACCTGTTCGGCTCGCTCTTTCCAGATCCGGATGGTCGGCTCGACCACGTCCGAGAATCGCGAGATGACGACCTCCCGGATGGCCGTCGGGAACACGTTCATGGCCTTGTAGATGAGCATGTCGTCGGTGCGGCCCACACAGCGGATCTTGGGCGACGTGCGCCCGCAGGCGCAGCCCATGCCGGTGACGACCACGTGGTCGGCGGACCGGAAGCGCAGGGTCGGCGTCGCCTCCCGGGTGAAGGTCGTGTAGACGGCCTCACCTCGAGCTCCCTCCTCCCAGGGGAGTTGAACGCCCGTCTCCGGGTCCACGAGCTCGACGGCCACGGTCCGCTGGGCGCAGAAGTGCATCCCCGAGCCCTCGTCGCACTCGCCCCACATGCAGGCCAGCACGTCGCCGAGGCCCATCACCTCCCGCAGGTGATCGACTCCGAAGCCCTGGAGGATCTTCTCCCTGATCTCAGGCTCGGCCAGCCCAGGCTCACCGCCGCCGATGAGCTTGCGTAACCCGAGGTCTTTGGCCTGGAAGCCCACGATGTCTGCGCAGTGGTCCACCAGGTAGGTGAGAAAGGACGCGGTTGCCATGAGGGCGCTGGTTTGCAAGCGGGGCAGCGAGCGCAGGATCCGCTCGCTGGGAAACCCCCCCAACCAGGCCAACGTGGCACCGAGGTGCCGGTAGGCGTCGGCGTAGGGAAGACCGCCGGCCACCATCGGCAGCGCGACGAGGTGGGCCACCACATCGTCTGAGCGCACGCCCGCGGTGTGGAAGACGCCGGCGACAGTGTGCCGCCAGACGTCGAGGTCCCTGGCGGTCAGCGCGAAGTAGGTCGGATCTCCCGTGGTGCCCGAGGAGGAGACGGCCTGAACGATCCGGTTCAGAGGAACTCCCTGGTGCCGCCCGAACGGACTGCCGGGAGCGGCGTCCTCTTGGGACCGACGCAGGTCGTCTTTGACCGTGAAGGGCAGGTCGGCGAGGAAGCTCAGGGAGCCGGGCCGGCTGGTCAGGACCCTGACGCTGTCGAGTTCTTCCCGGTAGAGCGAACAGCGGCCCGGTAACGCGGCCACGAAGTCCACGAGCCGGGCCGCCTGCCAGGCCTGGACGTCCAGCCACGGTGCAGTCTCCAGTTCCTCGTCCCAGTACCTTCCCATCGGCACCTTCTCCGTCATTCGTCAGGACCGCAGGAGGCAGAGGTCGGCATGCCTGCGCAGCCGAGCCGGGCCAAGCCCTCGGCTACTCCCCGGGGATCGGCGCCGGCCGGTATCTCGTCGTCGGTGGTGAACAGCCATCCGGGTGGGATCGCCTCCACCGCTCCAACGCCCAAGGAGGCCCCGGAAACGATCACGACCCCGGCAGTGGACGCCGCCTCCACCCACGCCGAACCGAAGAACTCCGCGATGGCGGGAAGCGGGCTCCGGCTCCCCGGGCCCACGGCCAGGAACAGGTCCGGTTCCTCGGTGCCGAAGAAGCGGATGACCTCCATCAACACGCCCACGGCCCAGTCGAGCGGGGCCCCGGTCTGCTCGGCCAGGCGGGCTGGCGTCGGCAGGACCACCGCCGTGCCCGCCCGCGGCCCGAGCACTGGACGCAACCGCCGCAACGCTTCCCGCAACACTCCCAACGTCGACGCGGCGACCACCTCCTCGGGGCTGGGCAGATGCGGCATGGCGACGGGCTGCGCGGCCAGGCGCAGACCGGTCACCGGAGCAGCCGCCCCGACGGCGATGTGGCAGGCCGCCGCCACGGCCGAGCCAGAGGCTCCGAGTGTGACCGCGTCGTATCCGTAGAGCGCCTGGGCGTTGCGCAGGGCCCGTGCCAGTGCTTCGGGATCCATGTGGATCAGCGTCTCGGCCATCTGCTCGAGCCGCGCCGCGTGCACCTGGACGAGGGGCACGACCGCGCCGTCCCCCGGCTCAGCCGGCTCCCGGCGCCGGAGCGCCTCCCGCAGCCGCTCTCTACCCACGTCCCGTCACATCCGGATGAGCGGCATTTCCCGCACGCCGTCGGGCCAGGTGCCGAAGTGCTTGACGGCTTCCGGGTCAGGCTGGAGCTGCGACCATTCGGCCTGGAACTCGTCCCATGACTTTCCCCGGCTGAGACGGGTCTGGCGTTCCTCGGCCCGAGCGGCGTCGGTTGCCTCCCTGTCGAGCTCGAGCGTCTCGGCGTCGTAGCGGATGCAGTAGATGCGCGTCGCCGTGAAATCGCTGATGATCCGGTCGCGCCGGTCCTTGAGCACGAGGTCCGGATCCCGTTCCAGCACATCGCCGTAGCCGCCGCCGCCGCTGGCCAGCTGCAAGATGATGTCCCCGTTACCGGCCGGGCGGGGCGGGCGATTGCCGTGCTCGAAGAGGTATGTCCCGTTGATCTGGCCCAAGGTGGCGAGCTCGACGGAGTTCTTCGGCAACGGGGCCTTGGCCGCCATCTTCTCCCAGAGGTCGGTTTGCGTCACCCACACGGCCGGTGCGGGCCCTCCCGGGTAGCCGCCGAACAGGCCGGGTGTCGTGCCGATGAAGGCGCACTTGCCCAAGGAGAGGAAGAAGAGGCCGGGGACGTGGTGGGGGACGACCGCCGTCTCCGCCCCCGTTCCTCCGGCGGTTCGGCCGAACCCGCCATTGTCGATCCGCAGCCCGTGGAAGAGCCGCAGCAGCGGGTACTCGGTCTCGGTGTCCTCGGTGTCGGGTGAGCGGCCGGCGTGACACCAGGGGAACCCGTAGGCATGCTCTCCGTCGAGATGCGGACGTGCTCCCTGGCCTTCGTTGTTGAGGACGGTGGCGTCGAACTCCGCGATTGGCACACCGTGCTGGCTGACGCCGGCGAAGATCGTCACGCTGCCGACGGCGCTGATCGGTGCCGCGACCTTGTCCCGGTCGGGGCTGTCGAACATCATCTTCGACAGGGCGATCGGCGTGGCGCTCATCGTCATGCTGTTGAGGGTCGGGCTATTGCTGATGGCGGCGTCGGGCGCGGCGTTGTAGATCGTGCCCGCCGGGCATACCCAGTCGAAGGCCGCCAGCGTCCCGTTGGAAACGGGAAGGTCGTGGAACGGGTAGGCGAAGATGTGGATGGCGGCGTGGGCGGCGACGATGTGGGGGTAGCAGTTGTAGGACGAGGGCTGCTCGGGTGAGGTCCCGGTGAAGTCCATCGTGATGGTGTCGCCCTTCTTCACTGCTGAGAGCGAGCAGCGGATGATCGCCGGCTCCTTGCCGATCGTGTCGCAGAAGACGACGGCCCGGTAGGTCCCGTCGTTCCAGCGGGAGATGCGGCGCCGGGCGGCCGTCTCTGCCTCCACCACCAGCTTGCGCAGCAGGCCCCGCACGAAGTCAGCGCCGCGGTCCTCGGCGAGTTGCTGGATGCGCACCCGGAGCCGATCGGCGCCGGTCACCCGCGCCCGAGTATCGATGGCCTGCATCCGCGGGGCCCGGCTGATGAAGTTCACCATCATGTCGAGCATGTCGGAACGGATCTGGTAGTTCTCGCCGATCTTGATGGGAGTGAGCTTCATCCCCTCGTCGTTGCGGGAGTTGGCGTTGAGCGGCATCCCCCCGGGTTCGCTCGCCCCCGATTCCGGCTGATGGGAGAGGGCGGCCGTCCAGGCGATCAGCTCGTCGCCGTGGAAGACGGGCATGAAGGCCATCTGGTCGGGGTTGTGGATGCCACCGTAGGCGGCCTCGTTGGCGTAGAAGATGTCGCCGGGCC
>JAUZEX010000807.1 GCA_030838815.1 Actinomycetota bacterium | reverse complement strand
GCCACGGCGGCCAGGCCGCCGCCTTCGCAGCCCTCCGTCGCCCCGACATCTTCGGCAACGTGATCTCCCAGTCAGGCTCCTTCTGGTGGAGCCCCGAAGACGACCACGAACACGAGTGGCTTACCCGCCAGTACGCCGAAACGGACCACCGCCCCGTCCGCTTCTACGTCGAGGCAGGCCTCCAAGAACGCAGCCAAACCCCCAACGGCGGCCCCTCCATCCTCCTAGCCAACCGCCACTTCCGAACCATCCTCCAATCCAAGGCCTACGACCTCACCTACACCGAATTCAACGGCGCCCACGACTACGCCTGCTGGCGAGGCTCCCTCGCCAACGCCCTGACAACACTCGCTCCCGCCGCCCTCGCCGACTCTCCCTGATCCCATCCGCTTCCTGACAGCCGTTCAGCCTGTCGACTGCGTCCAGTCAGGGCGTTCCAGTTCTGTGGTGAGGTCGTCGAAGGCGGCTCGGTCGCTGTCCGTTCCCGTGTGCGTCTGGCTGAACCGGGCGGCATACTCCGCAAGTCGGGCCGATGCACGGTGTCCAACCGACCCCGAACAGCACCCCCAGCAAGGGCGCGCCCGCGACACCGAGCTTCGGCCGGTAGCCGATCCGGAACGTCTGGCCGGCCAACGGAACCCGGGACAGCAGCCCGGCGAACATCAGACCGAGCAGAGTCGTCAGTACGCCGAGGATTCGCGTCACCGTGACCTGATGGTCGAGCAGCACCGAACCGGCCGCGCCGAACGCGGCGCCGTAACTGGTGAAGACGGCGGCGAAGCCCAGCACGAATAGGCCCGTTCCTAGCATCGTTCGACCGTGTATCGAATGTGCGTGCGTCGCGGTGGCGGTGTGTGCGGGGCCGACCGGAGCCTCCGTGGTCGCGTCCCGGGCGGCGTGATGTGCGTCCGCGCCGGCGCTGCCGGTGACGTAGGCGAGGTAGCCGGGCAGCAACGGCAGGCAGCACGGGCTGAGGAAGGACACCAGCCCGGCGGCGGCCGCGACCGGGATCGCGACGAGCAGCGGCCCGTATGTCACCAGCTCGCCGGGTTGGCCGTGGCGCCGACGAGGGTAGCGATCATGATCCGCCCTTCCGCGCGGTGGAGGGTGCCTCGGCCAGCATGTCGTCGATGAGTCCGCGCAGCGTGCCGTAGGTGATGATGCCGACCACCTTGGCGGCGATGGTGCCCTTGCGGTCGATGACCACTGTGCTGGGCACCGCGCTGAGTGGGATCACGCCGGCGAACTCGAGGGTGAGCCGTCCGTCGTCGTCGATCAGGCTGGGATAGGAGATGTTGAAGCTTCGGACGAAGGCCCGGGCGGCGGCGTCGCTGTCGCGGGCGTCGATGCCGACGAAGCGAACGCCCTGCGGCGCCATCTCGCGTGCGGCCCGGGCCAGGTCCGGCGCCTCCTTCCGGCAGGGCTGACACCACGAGCCCCAGACGTTGACGACAACGACCTTCCCGCGCAGGTCGGCCAACGCGAGCCGGTCGCGGTCCAGGGTCTGGCCGCGGACGTCCGGCGCCTGGGCACGGCTGGCCGCAGGGTAGATGGTCACCCTGGTCCCGCCCGGTGCACCTCGCGACGTCTGCGCCGCGCGCTGGTTGGCTGCGGGAGCCACGGATACCGATGCAACCAGTACGGCGGTGAGGCCGAGCACCACCGCGCCCATCATGACCTCGGCGACCAGCCCACGGCGCAGCATCCGCACCTGTTCGGCGCTCGGCTGGGGCGACTGATCGACCAGCAGCGTGTCGCCATCGCCAACGGCCCGCACGCTCGCGGTGACAGGTCTGAGCCGTCGATGCACCCAACGCCGGGCGAGCCCACCGAGCGACACCAGCACCGCGACGCTGCCGAGCTTGACCAGCAGCAGCCGGCCGAAGGGCGAGCCGAACAGCGCCCCGAGCGTGCCCAGCTGGCGCCAGGCCTGGTAGGTGCCAGTGACCGCCAGCACGACCACCGAGCCGAACGCGAGGCGAGAAAAGCCCGGCAGCATCGTCGCCAGCTCGCGGGCCTGGCTCGCCCGGGAGAGGCTGACGGCGAGCAGCGCGAGGCCGCCAAGCCAGACGGTCATCGCGGTGAGGTGCGCCAGGTCCACCGCGACCGACAGGGGCACCCAGCGGCCGACGGCGGCATGCCCGGTGAGCGGCCAGGTGACCAGCAGGGAACTGGTTACCAGGACCGTCGTGAGCAGCAGCGGCCGGCGGATCGTTCGCCGCGGCGTCGACGCCACTGCGAGCAAGACACCGAAGGCGAGCAACAGGTAGAATCGCGCGGCTAGCACGGCGTCGAACCGCGCCGACTGGTTGTCGAGCCCGGCGCCGCCCGCCCAGGTGTCCGGGAGGCTGAGGCCGTTCACCCAGACCGGCTCGAGCAGCACCTCCCCGAGTGTGCTAAGACCCAGGGCGGCCACCCCGGACCACATCAGCCGCCGGGCCCGAGAGTCCCGCAGTCCGGCCGGCCACAGCGCCAGGACCACGAGCAGGATGCCGGGACCGAGGGCGAGGCCCAGGTAGGACAACCCCCGCAGCACCCCCGGTATCGCTGTCATGGCGGCGGACGACCCGGACGGACCGCCTAGCGGGGGGATCGCCCCGGACACCGTGCTCGGCGCCCCGATGGAGAAGCGCTGGCTACCGCTCACTGGATGGGAATCGTCGGACACCACCCTCCAGGCAACGGTGTAAGTGCCGTCCGGCAGCGCTCCCGGCAGCGGCATCGTGAGGACCTGTCCCCGGGCAGAGTCGGTGCGGCTTCCGAGGTCGACCCGACGCATCCGGTCGTCGAACACGCGGACCGCGTTCTCGCCAGCCTCGACCGACTCCCGAAACATCAGCGTGACCTGCCGGGGTGCAACCGGAAGCACCTGACCGTCGGCCGGGTAGCTGCTCTCCAGGCCGGCGTGGGCCGCCGCGGAGCTACCGAGACCGAGGACGGCGATGCCGCCGACGAGCAAGGTCACGACGAGCCGAGCGATCAGCCGACGGCTTCGCATCTGTTCCCCCACAGGACTCGCGGTGCCCGACCCGACCACCCTGCCATCGGCTGAGCGCCCGGTGCGCCCCAGCTCGACGCCATGCCCTCCGGCCGGCGACAGATCACCATGCCTCCGAGGGAGCGTCCATGAGGTCCCAGCGCAGGCCGCGGACGATGTGCTGCGGGTTCCCCAGGACTGGGCAGCCTGCCCACTTCATCGCCGGCTCGTCGCCGTAGCGGAGCATGCCGACGTGGTTCTCCGGGTCGGCGTCATCCTCGGGGTCCTGGTAGGTGAAGCCAAGCGCACGGCGGAGCCGATCGATGTCAGCGGGCTTGCCGGTGAGGAACGACCAGCCCGGGGCGACGTCGTACCGCGAGGCGTACTCCTCGAGCACCGCCGGCGTGTCCTCGTCAGGCTTGAGGGTGATCGTGTACATGAAGATCTCACGGCCGACCGGCGCGCCCAGCATCTGCTGAACCCTTGCCATGTTCGCCGTAGCCACCGGGCAGTCATCGGTGCACGAGGTGAAGATGAAGTTGATCAGGACCTGCTTGTCCTTCACCAGGTCGCGGTAGAAGTGCACCGCGAGGCCCTGTGCCGTGACCAGCGGTACGTCGGGCAGGTGGAGTCGCTGGAGCCGCTGTCGCGCCGACTCCTTCTCGCCATCCCCGGTCGCCCGGCGGGTCGCCCACGCGCCCAACCCGCCGACGACCGGGGCCGCGCTGAAGGCGCCCAGCACGCCGCGTCTCGTCATTTTCACCATGTCGGTCGCTCCTCACGGTGTGGTCTTGTTGTCGCCGGTGTCCTGGACCTCATAGAGGAGCATCATCTGGTGGTCCTCGTGGACGGTGTTGTGGCAGTGCATCGGGTAGCCGCCGCGGAAGTCGCGGAACCGGATCAGGATCTCGATCTCCTCCGCACCCTTCAGTTCCACGACGTCGTGACGACCGAAGTCCGGGTCACCGGGACCGATCAGCCGGTTGTTGCGCCGGACGATCCGGAACTCCTCCAGGTGGATGTG
>JAUZEX010000739.1 GCA_030838815.1 Actinomycetota bacterium | reverse complement strand
TGAAGTCGGCCTGCTGCGCAGGCGGGGGTTCCTTCGACTGATAATCGGGTGGTTGCGGGTTCGAGTCCCGCCGCCGGGCATTGCCGGGCGTAGCTCAAGCGGTAGAGCGCCAGTGTCCTCCGTCGCCTGGTTCTCAGGCCGATTTCCCATCCAGCCGGCCCGCGGCGAACGGCGGGGTTCCTTCCATTCCAAGGAAAAAACGACCTCGCCGGCTCCGGTTCCCGGGCCGGGATCTGTTCCGGTCAGCTGCGTTGGACGGGCTTCCTTCTGGTGAGGGCCGTGCGGGAGACCGCCGGCCGCCGTTCGACTCGGCACCGCCCGTCCGCCCTGTTCCCTGACCGGACCCAACCACATCGATCAGCAACCGACACGAGAGAGGAGGGGCGTCATGCCCAAGTTCTCGGGCACCAACCGGCGCCCGCTACGAGCCAACGTCACCGCGCCGATCCGCACCCGCGGTCCGCGCCTCGTGACCCATGAGGGCGGCGCCGCCTCCGGCCGCGAGCCGGAGTCGGATCTGTTCCTGCTGGCCGCCACCAACATGGTCGGCGAGGACACCTTCTACGAGCGCGCCGGCGATCGCGACGCCCGCTTCGTCGACCTCGTCCACCGGGTCACGGCCGCCAACCCGACGTTCATCGCCGGCGCCGACCCCGACGCGGGAAAGATCGGTCTCGCTCAGTACCTGCGGGAGACGATGCTCATGCGCTCGGCGGCGGTGGTGATGGCCGCGGAGTACGTCGCCGCCGGCGGCCCGTCCGGCCGCTCCGTGATCGCCCGCGCCCTGCGCCGGCCGGACGAGCCGGCCGAACTCGTCGGCTACTGGCTGGCCGCCCACGGCCGGGCGTTGCCGATGCCGGTCAAGCGGGGTGTGGCCGACGCCGTCCGTCGCTTGTACTCGGAGCGGGCCGCCCTGCGCTACGACGGTCTGTCCCGTCAGGTCCGCATGGCCGACGTCATCGAGCTCACCCACCCCTCCCCCAGGGACGAGCGCCAGTCGGCGCTGTTCCGGTACCTCCTCGACCGCCGCCACCACGACGACGCCATCGCCGACCCGGCGGTACTGCCGACGCTGGCCGCGGCGACCGCCCTCGAGGCGGTCCCGTCCGAGGAGCGCCGGGCGGTGCTGCGCCGGAGCGGCCCGGCCGCGCTGGGCGAGGCCGGGTTCTCGTGGGAGCGGCTGTCCGGCTGGCTTCCGGGCGGGATGGACGCCGAGGCGTGGGAGGCGGTGATCCCGTCGATGGGGGTGATGGCGCTGGTCCGGAACCTGCGGAACTTCGACCAGGCCGGCATTTCCGACGCCGCGGTGGAGGCGGTCATCGCCAAGATCACCGACCCGACCGAGGTCGCCGCGGCACGGTTGTTTCCCTACCAGGTGTGGGCCGCCTACGCCCACGCCCCGTCCGACGACTGGAAGCGGGCGCTGGGCGCCACGCTGGAGCTGACCGTGGGCAACGTCCCGGCCCTCGACGGCACCCTGGTGGTGATCGACACGTCCGGTTCGATGCAGGCACCGGTGTCGAACCGCTCGCAGCTGGCCCGGGTCGAGGTGGCGGCGGTGATGGCCATGGCCACCGCCGGGCGCGCCAGCGATGTCGACGTGGTGATCTACGGCGCCGACAACGCCCGCCTGCCCCGGGTGACGGGTGAGTCGGTCCTGGCCGGTGTGGCCCGGGTGGTGGGCCGGATCGGTTCTGTCGGTCACGCCACCTACGGCCACACCGCCGTCGCCCGTCACTTCGATCCGGTGCGTCACCGGCGGGTCGTGCTCTTCACCGATGACCAGCAGCACGACTCCGGCCACGTGCCCCTCGACCACGTCCCGCTCCTCTACACCTTCAACCTGGCCGGCCACCGGCCCTCCGCCCTCCCGGCGGGGGAGCGGGGCCGCTACACCCTCGGCGGCTTCACCGACGCCACGTTCACGGCGATGAAGGTGCTCGAAGCGGGCCGTAACGCCGAATGGCCGTTTTAGCGGTGGTTTGACCGGGCGGGCCTCCCGCCCGGTCAACCGATCAGGGATGATGCCCGACTCAGAGAGCGAGCGATGCTACTGCCATCAAGACGACCCACGTGCCATCGGTGTTCCCCCGCCAGAGAACTCCCTTCTCAACAGGCTCGGGACGCCGCCTCAGTCGCCACGCCTGTGGGCGGCCCAATGACCCCCTGAGAAGTCGAAGCTGAGACCGGGAGGGGCAAGGCTGCCGCCCGAGCGGGTCGCTGCCGGAGCGCTTCAGTCGATGCCCACGGCACGGGCGACGTCGTTGAGGCGCCGCCAGAGTCGGCGGCCCTCGAGTTCGTGGAACTCGAAGTGTTGGTAGAAGGCGGCGGCTTCGTCGTTGATGGCGTCGACCAGCACCGCTCGGGCTCCGAACTCGCGGCCGCCTCGTACGCAGCGGCGGAGGGCGTCGACGAGAAGGTGGCCGCCGAGTGCGCGGCCCTGTTCGGACCGGGCGACGGCTAGTCGGGCGAGGAGGACGACCGGTACGGGGTCGGGCATGCCTCGACGGAGACGGGATGGAGCCTGCTCGTGGGCGAGCGAGCTCATGGCCAAGGCGTAGTAGCCGGCTACGCGAGAACCCCGGCACAGCGCGTACGTCGCGGCGGTTCCGCTCGACGCCGCCACACGGGCCGATCGTCTGAGCCAGGCATCGAGTTCGTCCACTCCGCAGTCGAAGTCGTCGAGCGCATGGTCCTGTGCCAGCAGCCGAACCGGCTGCAAGGGCTCGAGGGTCACTGGGTCGGGATCGGACTGCGCTTCTTGGCGTAGCGGCGGAGTGTCTTCATGTCCTCGACGGGGGCATCGATGGCGGCGACAAAGCGCTCGAAGGCCTCGGAGCTCACCTCGATGCGTTGGGCTCGGGCCATCACTTCTTCCGCCCGCTCCGTCCCGGCGGCGAGCAGGAAGCCGGTCAGGGTCTCGCCCGTCAGGTCGGCAGCGGCGCGCAGTAGCCGCTCCTGGCGTTCACTGACCCGCAGGTTGATCCGCCCCGTCCGCTCTTCCGAAGCTTTGCTCATGGATCCAATTGTACTCACCGCATACGTACGTGTCCACAGAGTTCCGCCTCGGGAGCTCACTCTGAGCGTCTGGTTGTG
>JAUZEX010000719.1 GCA_030838815.1 Actinomycetota bacterium | reverse complement strand
TCCGTTATCTGAGCGAGCCGGCGTTCCGGGCCGATCCTCATGACTTCCTGGACCGGTTGCGAGCCGCCGATCCCGTCCATCGCACGGCGGTCGGGGTGTGGCTTGTCACGCGCCACGCCGATGCCCTGGCCGTCCTCCGCGACGACGTGGCCTGGAGTCGGCGACTGGCGGCCGAGAAGCACGTGGTGGTCGACGATCCGCTGGCCCGGGAGATCTTCACCTCCCGCATGCTGTTCAACGACAAGCCCCAGCACACCCGCATGCGCCGCCTGGTGGCGTCGGCCTTCACCCCGGCCGGAGTGCGGCGCTGGCAGGAGGAGTTCAACCGGATCGCTGAGGAGCTGCTCGACGAGGTCGAGCCGAAGGGCGCCATGGACGTGGTGGCCGAGTTCGGCTACCCGTTCGCGGAGCGGGTCATCTGTTTCATGCTCGGCGTCCCGTTCGAGGACCACACCCTCTGGGAACGGTGGGCCCAGGAGATGGTCGAGCCGCCCGCCGGGGGCGACATGGCCGACTTCAAACAGGCTGCCACGACCGCCACGCTGGAGTTCACGGACTACGTGAAGAACCTGGTCGAGAAGCGCCGGGGCCACGAAGGCGACGATCTCCTCAGCCGGCTGATGGCCGCCGAGGAGGACGGCACGCGCCTGTCGGAGAACGAGCTCGTGGCCATGACCTTCGAGATGATCCTGGCCGGCCACGAGACGACGTCCAACGCCATTTCGAACGGGATCTGGCTGCTCCTGCGCCATCCCGACCAGCTGCAGCGCCTGCGGCGGGAGCCCGAGGCGATCCCGGGCGCCGTCGAGGAGATGCTCCGTTACGAGTCGCCGGCGCCGATGGCGATGTCCCGGGTCGCCACCAGTGACGTCAACCTCGGCGGGACCGTCATCCCCCAGGGCGAGTCGGTCCTGGTGCTCCTGGTGGCGGCCAACCGCGACCCGGCGGTGTTCGACGACCCCCACCGCTTCGACGCCTTCCGCACCGACAACGAGCAGATCGGCTTCGGCACCGGCGGCCACTACTGCCTCGGCGCCGCCCTGGCCCGCATCGAGCTCAACATCGTCTTCCCCGCTCTGCTGGCCCGCCTCCCCGGAATGCATCTGGTGGACGAGGGCGAACCGCGGTGGAAGGCCCACCAGTTTTTCCGCACGCTCGAAACGCTTCCCGTTGCCTGGTAAGGGATCGGCATGCTGACCGACACCGAACGGCGGACCGCCGCCGACGCGCTGGCCGAGGCCGAGCGCACCCGCCTCCCGATCGATCCGCTCACGACGCAATGGGCCGAGATCGACGTCGTCGACGCCTATGAGATCCAGTTGGCCAACATCGCCGACCGGCGGAAGCGCGGTGCCCTTGTGCGGGGCCACAAGGTCGGCCTGTCGGCCCGGGCGATGCAGGCGATGATGGGTGTCGACGAGCCCGACTACGGGCATCTGCTCGACGACATGTTCTTCTTCGAGGGCGACGCTGTCCCCGCCGGGCGCTTTCTCTACCCCCGGGTCGAGGTCGAGGTCGGGTTCGTGCTCGGCGCCCCGCTGGCCGGCCCCGCCTGCACCGTGGCCGACGTACTGGCCGCCACCGCGTTCATCTGCCCGGCCATCGAGATCATCGACAGCCGCATCCGGGACTGGAAGATCCGCATCGCCGACACCATCGCCGACAACGCCTCGTCGGCCGGCGTGGTGCTCGGCGGTCGCCGCACGCCGCTGGCCGGCGTCGACCTGCGCACCATCGGTGCGGTGCTGCGCCGCAACGGCGAGATCACTCAGACCGGTGCCGCCGGCGCCGTGCTCGGCAATCCGGCCACTGCCGTCGCCTGGCTGGCCAACAAAGTGCATCGCTTCGGTGTCTCGCTCGAAGCCGGGCACGTGATCCTGCCCGGCTCCTGCACCCGGGCGGTCGACGTCCGGCCCGGCGACGTCGTCCGGGCCGACTTCGACGTGCTCGGCCCCGTGTCCGTCCGGTTCGTCTGAGAACGAGGTCCACCATCATGCCCAAGGCGCGCGCCGCCATCGTCGGTTCCGGGAACATCGCCACCGACCTAGCCGTGAAGCTGTCCCGCTCCCAGATCATCGAGCCGACCTGGATGGTCGGGATCGACCCGAACTCGGAAGGCCTGAAGCGGGCCGCCGCCCTCGGGATGCTGACCACCGCCGACGGGATCGACTGGCTGTTCGACCAGCCGGAGCGGCCCGACATCGTCTTCGAGGCCACCTCCGCTTACGTCCACCGGGTCAACGCCCCCCGCTACGCCGCGGCCGGCATCCCGGCTGTCGACCTCACCCCGGCGGCCCTCGGCCCTTACGTGGTGCCGACCGTGAACCTCGACGAGCACCTGACCGCTCCCAATGTGAACCTCATCACCTGCGGCGGGCAGGCGACCATTCCCATGGTCCACGCCGTGGCCCGGGTCGTGGCGGTCCCCTACGCCGAGATCGTGGCGTCGGTGTCGTCCCGGTCGGCCGGTCCGGGCACCCGGGCCAACATCGACGAGTTCACCAAGACGACCTCGAAGGCCATCGAGTCCGTCGGTGGCGCCGCTCGGGGCAAGGCGATCATGGTGCTGAACCCGGCCGACCCGCCGGTGATGATGCGCAACACCGTTTTCTGCGCCCTCCCCGAGGATGCCGACACCGACGCCGTGGCCGACTCCATCCACGAGATGGCCAAGGCCGTGGCGGCCTACGTGCCCGGCTACCGCCTGCGGGCCGAGGCCCAGTTCGACCCGGCGTCGAAGGCCACCAACGGCTGGGCCCGCGTCGCCGTCCTCCTCGACGTCGAAGGGGCGGGGGACACCTTCCCGCCCTACGCCGGGAACCTCGACATCATGACCGCCGCCGCCACCCGGGTCGGCGAGCGGATCGCC
>JAUZEX010000707.1 GCA_030838815.1 Actinomycetota bacterium | reverse complement strand
GGCCAGCGGCTGGGGAAGGCCTACCTCAACTTCGCCGAGCCCATCTCCCTGCGGCAGGCGCGGACGGAGAAGAAGCTCGCCACGGACAAGATTCCCGTTGGGAAGATCGCCTTCGAGGTGCTCCACCGCATCAATCGGGTCACCCCGGTCACGCCGACGTCGCTCCTGACGCTGGCGCTCCTCGGGCTCGGCGACCGGGCCCTGACCCAGAGCGAGATCCAAGCCGTCCTCCACCCGCTCCTCGACTACGTCGCCGTCCGCAAGCTGCCCCAGGCCGGCGAGGTCGACCTGGCCTCGCCGGACGGGCTGCGGCCCGCCCTCGACGCCCTCGTCAGCACCAAAGTCGTCACCCGGTTCACCGGTGGCGCCGAACCCGTCTACGCCATCGGCGAGAACCAGCACCTCGTGGCCGCCTACTCCCGCAACCGCATCATCCACTTCTTCGTGACCCGGGCCATCACCGAGCTGGTACTCCTCCATCTCGTGCGTACTCCCTTTCCGGGGGACACCCCCGAACCCCCCGGGGCCGGCGAGGGCGACCTCGGCGCCCGGGCCTGGGCCGAGGCGCTGCGCCTGCGCGATCTGCTCAAGTACGAGTTCTTCTTCGCCGCCAAGCCGGAGTTCGCCGAGGAGCTCCGGGCCGAGCTGGCCATCCTGGATCCCGCCTGGGAAGGGAAGGCTCGCCAGGTTCACCCGGGCCCTCGAGGGCAACACACCGCCATCGCCGCCGGCCTGGCCGAGCTGCCCCTGCTGCTCGGCCACCGGGTCCTGGGATCGTTCCTGGAGGCCTACATGGTGGTGGCCGACCGCCTGGCCGCCCACCCGCCGGGCCCCGTCGACGAGGAATCCTTCCTCGAGGAGTGCATCGGCGTGGGCCGGCAGTACCGCCTGCAGCAGCGCATCCACTCCGCCGAGTCGATCTCCAAGGAGCTGTTCCGCAACGCCCTCGCCCTCGCCGCCGGCCGCGGCCTGCTGGAGGGCGACAGCGCCGCCGGGCGCGAAGCGTTCGCCGCCGAGCTCCGGGAGGTCGTCGACCGCGTCGACGGCCTGCGCCGCCTGGCCGTCGCCACCCTGGAGCGCACCACCGTCGAGGAGGGCCCGGGATGGGCGGACACGAGGAGCTGAGCGCGCTGCTGGCCGAGATCGAGGCCGGCCCCGAGGGCCCCGAGATCGGCGTCTTCTTCGACTTCGACGGCACCCTGATCGCCGGCTACTCGGCCGAGGCCTTCGTCCTCGACGCCATCCGGCGCCGCAAGGTCGCCCCCCAGACGATGGTCCGGTCGCTCCTGGCCGGCCTCGACATGCACCTGCGGGGGAGCGACGTCACCGCCCTGATGGAGATCGCCGCCGAGGCCGGGAAGGGCCGCCGGGAGGAGGCCCTCATCGAGCTGGGCCAGCGCCTGTTCCGGGAGCGGCTGGCGGGCACCGTCTACCCCGAGGCCCGGGCGCTGGTGAAGGCCCACCAGCGCAAGGGCCACACCGTGGCGCTGGCCTCGTCGGCCACCCGCTTCCAGGCCGCCCCCCTGGCCTCCGACCTGGGCATCGAGCATGTCCTGTGCACGAAGATCGAGGTGGTGGACGGGCGCCTCACCGGGCGCGTCGACGGTCCGGTCCTGTGGGGAAGGAACAAGGCCGACGCCGTGGCCGACTTCGCCGCCGAAGCCGGCCTCAAGCTGGCCGACAGCTACGGCTACGCCAACGGCGACGAGGACGTGGAGTTCCTCGAAACCGTCGGCCGGGCCCGCCCGCTCAACCCCGGCTCCGGCCTGGCCAAGGTGGCGGCCGAGCGGGGGTGGCCGATCCACCGCTTCGAGCCCCGGGGCCGGCCGGGGATCGTCCCCGTGGTCCGCACGGCGGCGGCCCTCGGCGGCATCGCCACCAGCCTCGGCGTGGGCGTCGGCATCGGCCTCCTCAACCGCAGCCGGCGCAAGGCCGTCAACATCGTGGCCACCGTCGCCCCCGAGGTCGCCCTCGGGCTGGCCGGCGTCGACCTCCGGGTGACGGGGGAGGAGCACCTCTGGTCTGACCGGCCGGCGGTGTTCGTCTTCAACCACCAGTCGAGCTTCGACGTGATCGTCATCTCGCGACTGCTGCAGCGGGACTTCACCGCCGTGGCCAAGGCCGAACTGGCCCACGACCCCCGCTTCGCCCCCCTGGCGGCGTTGGCGGGCGTCGTATACGTGGACCGGGGCAACCGGTCCCAGAGCCGCGCCGCCCTCGCCCCCGTGGTGGAGAAACTCCGGTCCGGCATCTCGCTGGCCATGGCCCCCGAGGGGACCCGATCGGCCACCCCCACGCCGGGCCCGTTCAAAAAGGGCGCCTTCCACATCGCCGTCCAGGCGGAGGTCCCGGTGGTGCCGGTGGTGATCCGCAACGCCGGCGACATCATGTGGCGGGCCTCCCTCGTGGCCCGGCCCGGCACGGTCGACGTGACCGTGCTCCCGCCGGTCCCGACGGTCGGACTCGGGCCCGACGAGGTCGACGACCTGTGCGAGCGGGTGCGCCAGCAGTTCGTCGCCACACTGGCCGACTGGCCCTCGTAGGAAACCCCCAAAACTTTCGTCACGGTTCCCGTCATGACTGCCCACCTGGGGCGTTGTCCGTTATGAGACGAATGCCGCGAAGGTGCCTGACCAGAGTCTCGGACCCCCCGAGTGAGGAAGGATCCCCTAATGCAAGAGCCCATCGACACCGCAACCCTCCTGACCCCCAACGAGGTCGCCGAGATCTTCCGCGTCAACCCAAAGACAGTGACCCGCTGGGCCCAGTCCGGGAAGATCTCCGCCATCCGCACCCTCGGCGGGCACCGCCGCTTCAACGCCGCCGAGATCATGCGGCACCTGGAGGAGCAGAAGTCGGCCTGATCAGGCTCCTGAATCGATTCCCGAAGGGATTCCCGATGGCTCCGGGGTCAGCTGGGCTGCCCCCGGGTTGAGGTGGTCACGCAGCTTGCGCAGCGTGGCCGTGAACCGGGCCAGTTCCGCCTGGGAGAGCAGCCCGGTAAAGCTTTCCTCGAGGTGGGTCAGGTGTGCCGGGATCATGGCCTCCAGCCGCTCCCGGCCCGCCTCCGTGAGCCGTACGAATGCCCCCCGGCGATCTGACGGACAGCTCACGCGGGAGACCAGCCCGGCCTCCTCGATCTTGTCCACCGCCCGGGTGAGCCCACTGGGCGACAGGGCCACCTGGGCCGCCAGATCGGCCATGCGGAGCTCCCCGCGCGGCGATCGGGCCACCCGGAGCAGTACCTCGAGCCAGATGCGGGGCAGCCCGTAGCTGTCCAGGTGACGCGCCAGCACCGCCTCCAGCCCCGCCGCGGTCTCGAAGAAGAGCCCCACCGTGGTCAACCGGTCGTCGTCGAGCAGTCCGCCCATGCCTCCACGATACCGGAATAGAACTTGCATGCGCAACGGTTGTGGGTTACGTTACTTGCGTCAACAACGATTGCAAGAGCAAGATCGCTGATCCGGAGGAGACGCCATGAGCCTGACCGAGAGCACCACCAACCCCGCCGTCCGTATCGTCGACGGTCTCGACCTCCCCGCCGTCGGCACCTACGCCCTCGACGCCAGCCACAGCCAGGTCGGCTTCGCCGTCCGCCACGTCATGGTCTCCAAGACCAGGGGCCGCTTCTCCGACGTCGCCGGCAACGTCGAGATCGCCGAGAACCCGCTCGACTCGTCCGTCGCCGTGACCATCCAGACGGGCAGCATCGACACCCGCGACGAGCAGCGCGACGGTCACCTCCGGTCGGGCGACTTCTTCGACGTCGAGGCCCACCCGACGATCACGTACCAGAGCCGGTCGGTGCGCGACGCCGGCAAGGGACGCTACGTCGTCGAGGGCGACCTCACGATCAAGGGCGTGACCCGGTCGGTGCCGCTCGACCTGACCTTCGAGGGCGGCGCGGCCGACCCCTGGGGCGGCGTACGGATCGGCTTCTCGGCCAAGGCGGAGCTGGACCGGGAGGCGTTCGGTCTGACCTGGAACCAGGCTCTCGAGACCGGCGGCGTCCTCGTCGGCAAGAAGGTGACGATCGAGATCGAGGCCGAGGCCGTCAAGCAGTAAGTGCGGCCGCCCGGAGATTTCCGCCCCCGCACTCCCCCTGCGGGGGCGGAACCGCGTCCGGAGACGTTTCCCGGCCCCACCAGTAGTAAGCCGATGCAACCAATTGGTAGATTTGCCGGAAATGCTGCCGGCGGACGACGTGGGAGCGGAACTGGTCGCGGGGTCACTGGCGATGCTCACCCGCCAGGCGAGCCTCATGCGCCTCCATGAACTCGTCTCCAACAGAGGTGGGCTGACGCTGGAGCGCTCCGCCTACCCGCTCCTGAACCAGATCCTCGCCCTCCAGGGCGGCCGCCTGTCCGACGTCGCCGTCGGGCTCAAAGTGGCCGTCCCGACCGTGAGCCGCCAGGTGCGCCAACTCGAGGAGCTGGGCCTCGTGGCCCGCACCCAGGATCCGATCGACGGCCGGGCGATCCTGCTCGAGGTGACCCCGGCCGGGATCGACGCCCTGCAGCGGATGCGGACGGAGTGGCGCACGACGGTGGCCGAGATCCTCGAATCGTGGCCGGCGAAGGATCGGGAGATCCTGGGCGAGCTGCTCGAGCGGTTCGCCCTGGAGTTGCTGGCCCTGCGGGCCTGAGCGACCTGCGCCCTGACGGAACAGCTCGCCCCGGGGGTATCGGTGGGAGCGGGGCCCGAACCGGTCGGTAGTGTCAGGAACATGACCGTGACCGCCGCTGCCGAGACGACCGCCGAGGCCGACATCCTGCGCCGGGTCGAGGAGCTGCTGGCCGCCCACCCGCCGGCCACGACCGCCCCGAGGGCGTTCCTCGAGGCCCGGTTCGACGCCGGGCTGGCCTGGGTCCACTTTCCCGAGGGAGCCGGCGGCCTGGGGCTGGCACCACAGCTGCAGCGGATCGTCGACCAGGCTCTGGCCACGGCCGGAGCGCCCGCCCCCGACGCCGCCCGCAACATCATCGGCATGGGAATGGCGGCGCCCACCATCGCAGTCCACGGCACCCCCGAGCAGCGCACCCGCTACCTCCGGCCGCTGTTCAGCGGCGAGGAGATCTGGTGCCAGCTGTTCTCCGAGCCCGGAGCGGGGTCCGACCTGGCCGGGCTGGCCACCCGCGCCGTGCGGGACGGCGACGAGTGGATCCTCAACGGCCAGAAGGTGTGGACGACCCTGGCCCACATCGCCCGCTTCGGGCTGCTGGTGGCCAGGACGGATCCCGAGCTCCCCAAGCACCTCGGGATGACGTACTTCATCTGCGACATGCAGGCGGCCGGCGTCGACGTCCGGCCCCTGCGCCAGATGACGGGCGACGCCGAGTTCAACGAGGTGTACCTGAGCGACGTCCGCCTCGGCGACGACCTCCGCCTCGGCGGGGAGGGCGACGGCTGGCGGGTGTCCATGACCACGCTCATGAACGAGCGCGTGTCGATCGGCGGCGGCCGGGCCCAGCGGGGCAGCGGCGCCATCGCCGTGGCGGTCCAGACCTGGAAGGCCACCGGCCAGTCCGACCCGGCCCAGTCCAATCCGGCCCGGCGCGACCGGCTGATGAAGCTGTGGGTGGCGGCCGAGGTGAACCGACTGACCAATATCCGGGCGGGCCAGATGCGCCGGACGGGCATTCCCGGCCCCGAGGGTTCGGTGGCCAAGCTGACGTTCGCCGAGCTCAACCAGGCCATCTCCGAACTGTGCGTCGACCTCATGGGGGCCGAGGGACAGCTCTACGCCGATTACGATCACCCCCGGCGGGAAGCGGTGGGGTTCTGGGCGGGCGACCCCCGGTACTTCTTCCTCCGGGCGAGGGCGAACTCGATCGAGGGCGGCACCTCCGAGGTGCTGCGCAACATCCTGGGCGAGCGGGTGCTGGGGCTGCCCGGCGAGCCCCGGGTCGACAAGGACCTGCCCTGGCGCGATGTACCCCGCTCCTGACGGCCGGCGGGGTAGCGGGGTCGTGCGATGGAACTGACGTTCACCGACGAGCAGCTCGCCCTCCGGGCCGAGGTCTCCGCCTTCCTGGCCGAGGAACGGGGCGCCGGATCGTTCACGCCCCGGGTGGACGCCTGGATCACCGGCTTCGACCGCGGCTTCACCAGGAAGATGGCCGCCCGGGGCTGGGTGGGCCTGACCTGGCCGACCCGCTACGGCGGTGGCGGCCGGACCTACGTCGACCGGCTCTGCATGACGGAGCTGCTGCTGGGGGCGGGTGCGCCGCTGGCCGCCCACTGGTTCGCCGACCGGCAGATGGGGCCGTCGGTCCTGGCCCACGGTACCGAGGCCCAGAAGGAGCGCTACCTCCCCGAGATCCTGGCCGGCGAGGCGACGTACTGCATCGGGATGTCGGAGCCCGAGGCGGGCAGCGACCTGGCCGGCGTCCGAACCCGGGCGGTGCGCAGCGGCTCCGGCTGGCTGGTCACCGGCCACAAGGTCTGGACCAGCCTGGCGCACCACTCCGACTACATCTACCTCCTGGTCCGCACGGACCCGGCGTCGGAACGTCACGACGGCCTGTCGGAGCTGATCGTGCCCCTGCGCTCCGAGGGGGTCACGATCACCCCCATCCACGACATGTCGGGGGCCCACCACTTCAACGAGGTGTTCTTCGACGAGGTGTTCGTCGACGGCGACGCCCTCATCGGCACCGAGGGCAACGGGTGGCGCCAGATCACCGGCCAGCTCGGCTACGAGCGGGCGGGGCTGGAGCGGATCATGAGCACCTGGGCGCTGTTCGAGGCGATGCGGGCCGAGGTCGGCGACGACGAACGCCGCCAGGAGGAGCTGGGGGCCCTGGAGGCGGCGGCCCGGGTGGCCCGGCTGCTGGTGTTCCGGGCCGCGGCGGTGGCCGACTCCGGCCGTCCGCCGGACCACGAGGCGGCCATGGCCAAGGTGTTCGCCACCGACATCGAGCAGAAGATGGTGGAAGTGGCGTCGCAGTGGGCGGGGCGGGGCGCCCGCACGGCCGGGGCGTTCGGCGGCCACCTGATTCCGGCCTGGCTGATCGCTCCCAGCTTCTCGATCCGGGGCGGGACCAACGAGGTGCTCCGGGGCATCATCGCCCGGCGGGCCCTCGGGTTGTAGGGGAGGGGGACGGGCGGGATGGACTTCACTTTCACCGACGACGAACGGGCTGTGACCGAGGCGGCGGCCCAGGTGGCCGCCGCCTCCGATCCGTGGTCGGCGCTGGCCGAGGGCGGCTGGCTCGACATCCTCCTGGAGGAGGAGCGGGGCCTCGGCTACCTCGGGCTCGTGGCCGAGGCGCTGGGAGCGGCCGGCGTGGCCGTGCCCCTGGCCGGGACAGCCGTCGTCTGGCCGACGCTCTTCGGCGGCACCGCCGGGGCCCGCCGGGTCGGGGTGGCGGACAGCGAACCCGGTGGGCCCGACCCGGTCGACGGCCTCCTGTGCGAGGACGGTGTCGGAGCCGAGGCCGTGGTGGTGCTGCGGGACGGCACGGCCGAGATCCACGAGGCGTTCACGGCCGAGCCGATCGCCGGTCTGCAGGGGGACGGGCTCGCCCTGGTCCGCCTGGAGGGCCCGGCCGTGGACCGCTGCAAGGATGCGGATCTGGTGGCCGAGGCCCGCCGACGGGCGGCGGCCCTGACCGCGGCCGAGATGGCCGGTGCCATCGACCGGATCGCCACGATGACCACCGCCTACGTCGCCGAGCGCCAGCAGTTCGGACGGCCCATCTCCGCCTTCCAGGCCGTGGCCCACGGCGCGGCCCGGTTGGCCACGCTGGCCCAGGCCGCGACCTGGTCGGCCCGTCTGGCCTGCACCTCCGCCGACCCGTCCGACACGTCGGCCGCCAAAGGGTGGATCTCGTCCGCCTCGGCCGAGGCCACCGCCCTGGCCCACCAGCTCCACGGCGCCATCGGGTTCACGGAGGAGTACGGCCTCCAGCGCCTCTCGAAGCGGCTGCGCACCCTGCGCTTCGCCTTCGGCGACGACCGGTTCCACCACCGGATGCTGGGCGGGCGGGCCCTGGGCCGGCCGGCGTGACGGAGGACAGGCGCTGATGGAATATTCCGCGCTGCTGGCCGGCCGCCGGAGCACCCGCCGGTTCGACACCGGCCGGGACGTCCCCGACGATGTGCTGGAGCGGGTGTTGGCCGCTCCGCTGGCCATGCCCCACGCCGGGAACACCTACGACTGGCGGGGCGTGGTCCTGCGCCGCCGCGACCGCGACGCGGCGACCTGGCCGGCCGTGCACGCCGCCCTCCTCGGGCAGGGTTACGTGGAGGAGGCGGCCGTGCTGGTGGCCTTCGCCGTGCAGCCCGGGTGGTGGGCCGAGCGGTACCGGGCCAACATCGCCGCCCTGGTCGAGCGGGGCCTGATCGACCCCGCCCGGCATGCCGGTCTGCTGGCCATGGTCGACGCCGGCCCCGGCGACTCCGACTTCCTGACCACCGGCCTGATCGGGGAGGCCATGATGGGCGTGGCCGCCGCCATGCTGGCCGCCCTCGACGCCGGCCTCGGCGCCACGGTGACCGCCTGCCGGCCGGCCGATCTCGCCGCCGCCATCGGCCTGCCCCCGGGCGCCGTTCTCTGCCCCTGGGGCGTGTTGGCCATCGGCTGGCCGGCGGTCGACGAGCCCGTGGCCGCCGGAGGGTCCCAGCCGGAGGTGGCCGGCGACGGCCGGCCGCCGGCCGCGCCGAAGCCCGGGCTCGACGAGATGTACTTCGGCCGGCGGTGGGGGCAGTCGCTCGCCACAGCGATCCCGTGACCGGCCCGGCCCCCGGCGGCGGCGCCGGAACGGGCGGCCTGCGCCGCGAGCTGGCGGACCTCGTGGCCGCCCGCGGCCTCGCCCTCCTCGACGCCTGGCTGGGCCCGGTGGAGACCAAGCTGGAGATCCTGGCCGTGCTGGCCGCGGGGCGGAACCTGCTGCTGGAAGGGCCGGTCGGGTCGGGCAAGACGCTGCTCGGCGAGTCGATCGCCGCCGCGCTGGGGGCAATCCGGCTGGCCGGGTGTCACTTCAACTGCCTGCCGGGCGAGGCGGCCTGCCCCCAGTGCCGGGCCGGACTCGTCGCCTCCGGCGAGCTGGAGCTGTCGGGGACGGAGCGCTTCGTACGGGTGCAGGGCTCGCCCGACCTGTTCCCGGAGGACCTCGTCGGCGACGTCGACCCCGCCGCCGCCCTCGCCCACGGCGCCCTCGACCCCCGGGCCTTCCGCCCCGGACGCCTGGTCCGGGCCCACCGCAAGCTGTGCTTCGTCGACGAGATCAACCGGCTCTCCGAGCGGCTCCAGAACCTGTTCCTGGAGCTCCTGGCCGAGCGGGCCCTCACCATCGGCGGCTACGAGGCCCGCTTCCCCGTCGACACCGTGGTGGTGGCCACCATGAACCCCGACGAGTACGTCGGCGTCGGCCGGTTGTCCGAGGCGCTGCGGGACCGCTTCGAGCGGGTCCGGCTCGACTACCCGAACCCGGCCGACGAGGTCACGATCCTCCTCACCCGGACCGGACTCGACGCCGCCGCCGACGCCGACCCCGAAAGCGACACCCGCCGCCTGGCCGAGGCCGTCGTCGGTTTCGCCAACCAGCTACGGGCGGAACCCGAGGTGGAGGCCGGGCCGAGCGTGCGGGCCACGCTGGCCTCCTTCGAGCTGGCCCTGGCCTGGGCCCGCCTCGCCACCGGGGGACACCCCCGCACCCCCGGCGACGGCGTGACCGACAGGCGCCAGGCGGCCGTGGCCGGCCTCCGCGTGGCCCTGCGGGGACGCCTGTCCCTGCGCCCGACCCACCGCCTCGCCGGCCGGCCCGAGGCCTACGTCGAGGACGCCCTGGCGGCCCTGGCCCTGTGAGCGCCCGCCTGCCCCGCCGGTGCCACCGCCAGGGCGGTACGCCGGAGCCCGGCGGTGCCCGGCCGGGATGAACGAGCACCTGGTCGCCTTGCGGTCGGTGGCCGTCGTCGGCTGGCTGCGCCGTCATCCCCTGGTCGAGGGCGGTCCCGGCGTCCGGGCGTCGCAGGCTCTGGCCGAGGTGGCCCACGCCCGGCTCCGGCTGGCCGG
>JAUZEX010000666.1 GCA_030838815.1 Actinomycetota bacterium | reverse complement strand
CGCGATCCTCGTCCGCTAGTGGCGGCCGAACGGCGGTGATCGTCTTCGCCCGCCACGGGCAGACGGCCCCCAATCGGGACGGGCTCGTCCTCGGCCGGGCCGATCCGGAGCTCACCGACGAGGGCCGCCGGCAGGCCGAACTCCTCGCCGCCGCACTGGCCGAAGAGGCGGTGGGTCAGGTCCTGACCAGCCCGCTGCTGCGGGCCCGCCAGACAGCGGAGGCCATCGGCGCCGCCTGCGGCGTCCCCGTCGCCGTCGACGAGCGGCTGCTCGAGATCGACTGGGGGATGTGGGAGGGGCGCCCGGCCGGCAGCCTGGCCATGGCCGACGTCGACCGCTGGAGGGCCGACGAGGGCACCGCGCCGGAGGGCGAGAGCCTGGAGTCGCTGTCGCGCCGGGTCGAGTCGTTCTGCCTCGACACCCTCGACGACGGCCTCGTCGTGGCCGTCAGCCATGTCTCGCCCATCAAGGCGGCGGCCGCCTGGGCCCTCGGCGTCGACGGCATCGTCGCCTGGCGGATGTTCCTCGGCCTCGCCTCGATCACCCGGGTCGGGCGCGGCCGGACGTCGCCCGTCCTCCTGAGCTTCAACGAGACCGGCCATCTTCGACCGGCCGAGGAACGGGAGCCAATGCGGTGATGACGCACGGAGGAGCGGCGCGATGAGCGAACGGGAACCCATCACGGCCAGCCCCGAGTGGCAGCGACTGACCGACCACCACGCCGCCGTGGGCGGCGTCCACCTCCGGACCCTCTTCGGCGACGACCCGAAGCGGGGCGAGACGATGACGGTCGAGGCCGGCGACCTCCTCCTCGACTACTCGAAGAACCGGCTCACGGCCGAGACGGTCGGCCTGCTGGCCGCCCTGGCCGCCCGGGCCGACCTCCCCGGCTCCATCGAGGCCATGTGGCGGGGGGAACGGATCAACACCACCGAACACCGCCCGGTGCTCCACATCGCCCTCCGGATGCCTCGGGGCTCGTCCCTCGTCGTCGACGGCGAGAACGTTGTCGAGGCGGTCCACCAGGTCCTGGACCGGATGTCGCTCTTCGCCGAGCAGGTCCGCTTCGGGCAGTGGGTGGGCTTCACCGGCCGGCCCATCCGCAACGTGGTCAACATCGGGATCGGCGGCTCCGATCTCGGGCCCGCCATGGCCTACGACGCCCTGCGGGCGTTCGCCGACCCGGCCCTCACGGTGCGGTTCGTGTCCAACGTCGACGGCACCGACATCCACCAGGCGACCCGGGATCTCGACCCGGCCGAGACCCTGTTCGTCGTGTCGTCCAAGACGTTCACCACGCTCGAGACGCTGACCAACGCCCGCACCGCCCGGGCCTGGCTGGTCGAGACCCTGGGCGTCCCCGGGGGTCCGGGGGAGTCCCCCCAATGGAGAGCCGCGGTGGCCCGGCACAACGAGGCCGTGTCGACCAACGCCGAGAAGCTGGAGGAGTTCGGCATCGACACCGCCAACATGTTCGGCTTCTGGGACTGGGTCGGCGGGCGCTACTCGGTCGACTCGGCCATCGGACTGTCGCTCATGATCGCCATCGGGCCGAGCAACTTCCGGGAGTTCCTGGCCGGCTTCCACGTCATCGACGAGCACTTCCGCTCGGCACCGTTCGAGGCCAACCTGCCCGCCCTGCTGGGCCTGATCGGCCTCTGGTACGACGACTTCTTCGGCGCCGAGACGGTGGCCATCCTGCCCTACAGCCACAACATGGGCCGCTTCCCGGCCTATCTCCAGCAGCTCGACATGGAGTCGAACGGGAAGTCGGTCGACCGGCAGGGCCGGCCGGTGCCGGTCGATACCGGCCCGATCGTCTGGGGCCAGCCCGGCACCAACGGTCAGCACGCCTTCTACCAGCTGATCCACCAGGGCACCCGGCTCATCCCGGCCGACTTCATCGGCTTCGCCCGGCCCGACTACGACCAGGCCCCGGTGCAGCTGGAGCACCACGACCTGCTGATGGCCAACTTCTTCGCCCAGACGGAGGCCCTCGCCTTCGGCAAGACGGCCGAGGAGGTGGCAGCCGAAGGCACCGCTCCGGAGCTGGTGCCGCACCGGACGTTCCCCGGCAACCGGCCCACCAACACGATCCTCGCCCCCCGGCTCACGCCCTCGGTGCTCGGCCAGCTCATCGCCTGCTACGAGCACAAGGTCTTCACGCAGGGTGTGGTGTGGAACATCAACTCCTTCGACCAGTGGGGTGTCGAGCTGGGCAAGGTGCTGGCCACCCGCATCGCCGCCGAGCTGGCGGCCCCGGACGAGCCCGGGGCGGCCCGGTCCGGCGGCCCCGGCCACGACAGCTCTCGGGGGCTTCACCAGCCTCCCCCGACCGCCAACGACGCCCTGATCCGCCGTTACCGCCGCCTCCGGGCGGGAGGTTGAGGAGCGCGCCGCTCCGATGACCGTCAACCCGCCGCGGATCTTCCTCCTCCGACACGGCGCCACCGAATGGAGCGTGTCCGGCCGGCACACCGGCCGGACCGACATCGCCCTCACCGAGGAGGGGCGCCGCCAAGCCGAGCGGCTCCGGGCGCGGCTGGCCCGGGAACGCTTCGGCCTCGTGTTGGTGAGCCCTCTGAAGCGGGCCCGGGAGACGGCCGAACTGGCCGGGTTCGGCGACGCCGCCGAGGTCGACCCCGACCTCGTGGAGTGGGACTACGGCGACTACGACGGCCGCACCGCGGCCGAGATCCGCCAGGAGCGCCCGGGGTGGACCCCGTGGCACGACGGCTTCCCCGGCGGCGAGACCCTGGAGCAGATGGCGGCCCGGGCCGCCCGGGTCGTGGCCCGGGTCCGGGACGCGGAAGGCGACGTCGCCCTCTTCGCCCACGGCCACATCCTGCGGGTGGTCGCCGCCTGTTGGCTGGAGCAGCCGCCGGTGGAGGCCTCCCGCTACTACCTGTCGACCGCCTCGCTGTCGGTGCTGGGCTGGGAGCGGGAGACGACGGTCATCGACCGCTGGAACGAAGCCTGCCACCTCGAGAGCTGACCACCGTGGCCGGATGCAGGCCACGGTGGGGCTGGGCCCGCCCGTCGAGCAGGGCCGCCAGCAGGACCGCGCCCATCACGTACACGACCCCGGCCGCGCCGGCGGTCACCATCACCCAGCTGACCCCTCCCAGCGCCGGGGCGGACGCCGTGCCGACCGCGAGGGCGGCGACGAAAGCCAACAGCGCGAAGCCGCCGGCCATGAGGCTCCTGGCTCGGGCGAGGTACATCAGGTGCTCTTTCCGGTCATGGCCTGGAACTACCCGCCCTGCCCCTGCCCGAACCCCACCCGCCCCCCTCGGCCCGGAGCGGAACGCCCCAAACCTCCCACCCGAACCCCCCGCCGCGCCCAACCGGCCGTC
>JAUZEX010000648.1 GCA_030838815.1 Actinomycetota bacterium | reverse complement strand
CTCGACCACGCCCGCATGTCGGCCGACGTCGGCTGCGTCCTCCTCACCGGCAACGGCCCCAGCCCCCGCGACGGCGGCCGGGCCTTCTGCTCCGGGGGCGACCAGCGCATCCGGGGCAGGACCGGCTACCAGTACGCCAGCGGCGAAACGGCCGAGACCGTCGACCCGGCCCGCTCCGGACGGCTCCACATCCTGGAGTGCCAGCGGCTCATCCGCTTCATGGGGAAGTTCGTCATCGCCGTCGTCAACGGCTGGGCCGCCGGCGGCGGCCACTCCCTCCACGTCGTGTGCGACATGACGCTGGCCAGCGCCGAACACGCCCGGTTCAAGCAGACCGACGCCGACGTCGGCTCCTTCGACGGCGGCTTCGGCTCCGCCTACCTGGCCCGCCAGGTCGGCCAGAAGTTCGCCCGGGAGATCTTCGCCCTCGGCCGGGCCTACTCCGCCGACGAGATGCACGCCATGGGGGCGGTCAACGCCGTCGTCCCCCACGCCGAGCTCGAAGCGACCGCGCTGGAGTGGGGCCGGGAGATCTGCGCCAAGTCGCCGACGTCGCAGCGAATGCTGAAATACGCCTTCAACCTCATCGACGACGGGCTCGTCGGCCAGCAGCTCTTTGCCGGGGAGACCACCCGGCTGGCCTACATGACCGACGAGGCCCTCGAAGGCCGCGACGCCTTCCTGGAGAAGCGGAAGCCGGACTACTCGCCCTTCCCCTACTACTACTGACCGGTCAGAGCACCGGATGGTCGCAGTGGCCGGTGGGCACCGACAGGGCGAAGTGCCGCAACGGCACCGCTTCTTTGCGGTGCACGCCGTAGATCCGGTAGTCGACCGGCAGGCTGGTGCGGGAGGCGGCCACCTGCTCGCCGTGGTCGAGGTCGCAGTCGGCGAAGCGGAAGTGCAGGACGAGCCACCGGGTGGCGCCGCGCCGCAGCGTGAAGGAGTGGAAGGGCTGCGGCGCGCCGTCGGCCTCCAGCGCCATCTCCACGCTCTCCAGGCCGTAGTAGTAGGCGCCCCGGTCCGGCAGGCCCTGGACCTTGACCGGGTACCGGCCGTGGTTCACCAGCGCCACCTGGGCCGAGAACGCGCCCGCCCGTTCGAACCCGACCGTCACCTCGCTCCCGAAGAGGTTGTCGACCCGGTGCACGCCGGCGTCGTCGTCCGGGGCGGTACGCCACACCGTCGCCCCGCCGTCGAACGACAGCGCCGGTGCGGTCAGCTGTCGGACCCCGACGGCCCCGACGGCGACGAGGGCGACGGTGGCGGAGGCGGCCACGGCCGCCGGCCACCACCGGCGCCGCCGGGGGCGGTGGATGATGAGCGTGGAGTCGGCGGCGATGGCCTCGTCGGGCCGGAACAGCACCGGGGGGTGCGTGAGCGTCATGGGACCTCCTGGGGGCGGGCACGCGCCTGATGTCTGAACGGTGCCCCTTCGTTCCGATGACGCCCGGTTGGGACACATTCGTCGGAATCGGCTAACGCTCCGCCGGCAGGGCCCGGAAGAGTCGCACCAGGGCCTCGTGGTAGCGGGCCCGCTTGTCGGCCGGCGGGCCGAAGTCGCGGGCCGGGTCGAGGTTGTGGAGGGCGTCGGCGATCTTGACCCGGACGGCGGCGGGGTCGGCGCAGACCCGTCCGATGAAGTCCAGGTAGTCCTCGCCGGGCCGGCGGGTCAGCACCTCGACGAGGCGGACGACCTCGGCCGGGACACCCTCCGCCCGCAGCCCCTCGGCCGTGGCGTCGGTGTGCTCGAGCACGTCGTGGAGCCAGGCCGCCGCCCGCCACACCTCCGGAGTGCCGGCCAGCAAGCCGGCCACGGCCGCCGGATGGTCGACGTAGGGGGCGCCGAGGCGGTCGACCTGATCGGCGTGGTACCGCCGGGCCAGCGTTTCGGCCAGGGCGACGATCGGGCCCGGCGTAAGGGTCATACAACTGTGACCCTATCGGGGCCGGAGTCGCGCCCGAGGCCAATGCAACCTGTGTCTCGCCCTGCTGAGCCTGTCGTGTTAGGGTTCGCTTTCGTTCAACTGATATGAACTTCGACGTAATGTCGCAAGCCGACTTCGGGAGGACCAGCCACGAACCCGATGCGCCGAGCGGCCGCCGCCCTGGCGGTGCACCGGCGGCTGGCGGTCGTCCTCGCCTTCTGGGTCGCCTTCCAGAGCCTGACCGGGCTCGTCCTCCTCTTCCGGGACCCGATCGAGCACCGGACGCATCCAGGACTGACCCGCCACGGCTCCGGCGACCGGGGCGCCGCCGCCGCCCTCGACGCCGTGCGGGGAAAGTACCCCGACGAGCCCGTCGGGGCCCTGGCCACCCCGGCGGTCAGCGACGGCGTGTACGTGATCGAGGTGGGGGACCGCGAGGTCTACGTCGACCCCGCCGCCGCCCGCATCAACGGCTCCGCCGACCATGAGGCCGGTTTCGTGGCCCTCGTGGAACGACTCCACCGCCGCTTCCTGTTCGACTCCGTCCTCGGCCTGTCCGGGGAACGGCTCGTCGCCGGCCTCGGTCTCGCATGGCTGGTACTCGCAATCACCGGCCTCGGCAGCGCCGCCTTCGGGCGCATCGGAGGGTGGTGGCACCGGGGTCGGGAGACCGGCCAATGGTGGCGTTTGCTCCCGGCCGGGGCCCGGCGCCGCCCGCCGGTCCTGCACCGCACCATCGGCCTCGCCGTGGTGGCGCCCATGGTGCTGGTGGCCGTGACCGGCGTCCGCCTCGCCGTCCCGGCGGGCAGCGACCGGATCTGGGCCGCACTGACGGGCAGCGGCCACGGCCGGTACGACACCCCGCCCAAGCGGGTGACGGTCACCTCCGACGACCGGGGCGGCGAGCCCCTCGACGCCACGAAGATCCTCGCCGCTCTCGAGCGCAAGTATCCGGACGGGCAGGTGGCCCGCCTGCTCATGCCGCTCCCCGGGGACCGCGCCGCGCCGGTCATCGCCGGGGTGTCGCTCGGCCTCGACCCGGGCCGGGGCCAGCACGAGTACGGCGGCAACACCGTCGTGTTCCTCGACCAGTTCTCGGCCGGCACGTTGTGGGTCGGACGGCCCGGTTCGCTGCCGGCCGCCCGCCAGGCCGTCCTGCTGTGGTCACGGCCGCTCCACACCGGGGCCTTCGCCGGCGACGCCGGCCGGCTCGCGTGGGGGTGGATGGCGCTGGCCGTCGTCGGGCTCGGGTTGTCTGGCTGGGCCGCCCGCCGGCTGCGGACCGTCAGGGCCAGGCTCGAGACGTTCCCCTGGCGGCGCCAGGTCGGGCGGCGCAAGGTCCTGGCCCGCCAGGAGCGGGCCCGGGCCAGGCAGGCCGCCCGCCAGGCGGCCCGCCGGCGGCGTACCCGCACCCGCCGCCTCCGCCGGCGCCGCACGATCCGGGCCCGCAGCGGGATCGCGGTCCGGGAACCGGTGTCGCGCCCGGCCGATCCCGGGCGCGACAACGATGCTTCGCCGCCGGACGCCGAATTCGACCTGGGGCCGGCGGCCATCGAGATTGACCCGAGGTCGGCCGACATCGACATCGACCTGACCGACGACACCGTCGCCGTGCTCTACGAGTCGGAGATCACGCTGGAATCGGGCGAGACGCTCGAATCGGGCATCGTCGTCCCCCTCCGGCGCTGAACGACCCGTCCTGCGGGCCCGGTGTGGCACGCTGGAGCCGATGCATCCGCTCGGTTCGGTGCGGGCCCGCACGGCGGCGGCCTCCGTACTGGTGGTGGGGGTCGGCGTCGTGGCCGCCGGCATTGCCGTCACGACCCTCCTGCACCGCTCCCTCGTCGCCGACACCGACCGGGCCGCCCTCCATCGGGCGCAGGACGTCGTCACGCTCATCGCCGGCGGCGACCTGCCCGACCTGCTGCCCGTCCCCGTCGACGCCGACAACGACGAACTGCTGGTGCAGGTCGCCGGCCCGTCGGGCCGGATCGTCTCGGCCAGCACGCTGATGAGCGAAGCGCCGCTGATGCTGCCGGGGCCGCCGCCCCCGCCCGGCCAGCGGCGCACGGCCACGATCAAAGGGCTGTCCATCGACGTCCCCGACTCGTTCCGGGTCGTGGCCCTCACCACCACCACCCCCAAGGGGCCGTTCACCGTCTACGCCGCCACGGAGCTCGAGATGGTGGCCCGGAGCGACGAGGCGCTCCGGCGCCTGCTCCTGCGGGGCGGTCCGCCCTTCCTGTTCCTCGTCGCCCTCGTGACCTGGGTCATCGCCGACCGGGCGCTGCGGCGGGTGGAGGGGATCCGGGCGGAGGTGGCCGGGATCACCGCCGAGGCCCTCGACCGCCGGGTGCCGGAACCGTCGGGCGACGACGAGATCACCCGTCTGGCCCGGACGATGAACGAGATGCTCGACCGGCTGCAGCTGGCCCGCGACCGGCAGCGCCGTTTCGTGGCTGATGCCTCCCACGAGCTGAAGAGCCCGCTGGCCGCCGTCCAGGCCGAACTGGAGGTGGCACTGGCCCACCCTGACCAGGCCGACTGGACGGCCACCGCCACCCGGCTGCTGGACGAGGACGTGCGCATGGAGCGGCTGGTGGCCGACCTGCTCTTCCTGGCCCAGTGCGACGACGGCGACTTCTCGTCGCTCACCGTCCCGCCCGAACCGGTGGCCCTCGACGCCGTGGTGCGGGAGGAGGCGGAACGCCTCGGCGGCCGGTGGACGGTGCCGGTCACCGTCGACATCGCCGTCCTTCCCGGGCGGGCGGCGGTGGCCGGCCGGCCCGAGCACCTCGCCCGCGTCGTCCGCAACCTGCTGGAGAACGCCGCCCGCCACGCCCGGGCTGCCGTGTCGGTCACCCTCCGGGCCGACGGAAGCGCTCTGGAGCTCGTGGTGGCCGACGACGGGCCGGGCATCGCCCTGGCCGACCGGGGCCGGGTCTTCGACCGCTTCACCCGCCTCGACGACGCCCGCAGCCGCGACGAGGGGGGCAGCGGCCTCGGCCTCCCGATCGCCCGGGAGATCGTCGAGGCCCACGGCGGCCGGATCGTCATCGGGGACGGGCCCGGCGGCCGGCTCGTCGTGCGGCTCCCCCGAGCGGCGGGCCCGATCGGGGCGGGCCCGACCGCGGGCGGCCCGTCAGGCGGCGGGGTCGGCCGGCAGGTTGAGGATGAACCGGGAGCCCGGGGCGGCGGACTCGACGGTGACACGGCCGCCGTGGGCGAGGGCGATG
>JAUZEX010000645.1 GCA_030838815.1 Actinomycetota bacterium | reverse complement strand
TCGACCCGCCGGTGCTGGCCTCGGTCGCCGACCGGCGGGGCCGCCGGGTGCGGTTCATGGCCATGGCCGAGCTGTTCCGCTCCCCCGTCCCCGGGTGGGTGCTCTGCCGCCTCGGCCATATCCCGGTTTCCCGCCGGAGCGAGACGGCCCGGTCGTCGCTCACCGCCGCCCTGACCCATCTCGGCTGGGGGGAATGCGTCGGGATCTTCCCCGAGGGCGGCATCTCCCGCGACCTCGAACCCCGGGCCGGCCAGACCGGCGCGGCCCGCCTGGCCCGCTGGAGCGGTGCCGCGATCGTGCCCGTCGGGCTGTGGGGGACGCAACGGATCATGGCCCCCGGCCACCGCCCGCGGTGGCGGGCCCGGACGCCGATCGCCGTGTCGGTCGGCCCGCCTCTCAAGGTGGCCGACGACGAGGACCTTCACCAGGCCACCGACCGGATCATGGCCGCCATCTGCGCCGAGGTCGCCCGGGCCCGCACCGGCTACCCCGGGCCGCAGGCGGGGGAGGACGGGTGGTGGGTCCGGGCCCCGGAGACGGCCCGGCTGCGGAGCTGCGTCAGCCCGTCCCCCGACATCGAGACCGCGGCGGAGGTGCCGGGCGCTGCCGCCGGTGGGACCATCGAGCCGATCGAGCCAATCGAGCCGGTCGAGGCAATTGGTCCGATCGAGCCGATGGAGCCGATCGAGGTGATCCAGGACGAGGCGGTGGCCGCCGCCGGAGGTGAACAGGTGGTCGAGCAGCAGCTGCGGGCGATCCCGTTCTTCCGCAACCTGCCCGCCGGCGCGCTGGAGGCCGTGGCCGCCCAGCTCCAGCCGGAACACCACGAGCGGGGCGACGTCGTCTTCCGCCAGGGCGAGCCCGGGGAGACGATGTACCTCGTGGTGTCGGGTCAGGTCGAGGTGCTGGCCGGCGCCGACCAGGCGCCGTTGGCGGCACTGGGGCCGGGGAGCTTCGTGGGAGAGCTCGCCCTGCTGCTCGGCGAGCCCCGCTCCGCCACCCTGCGGGTCGTGACCGACACGTGGCTGTGGGCCCTCCACCGGCCCGACCTCGACACCCTCCTCACCGAGCACCCGGTGATCGGCGTCGAGCTGTCCCGGGAGCTGGGCCGGCGGCTCGTGGCCACGAACCGTCAGCTCGTGGCGCCGCCCACCACCCGGTTCACGGCGGTCTTCGGCGGCGGAGTGGCCGGGCTGGCGGCGGCGGTGCAGGCCCGGGCCGGAGCGGGTCGGGTCGGCGTGCTGGAGCTGCCGGGGGCAGCCGGCGTCGGTTCGCTGCCGGAGGGCGTCGTGGGCCCGGCGGTCGACCCGCTCGACGCCGAGACGCTGGCCGGCCTGGCCGGGCGCGACATCGACGGCATCGCCTTTCTCCTGCTGGTGGTGCCGCCGTTGGAAAGCGCCGTCGGCCGGGTGGCCGTCGACCTCGCCGAGCACATCGCCGCCTTCGGTCCGGTGCCGGGGTGGGTGCGCCGCCCGGGGCCGGCCCACGCCGTGGTACCGGGCGACGAGAGCCCGGCCTCGTTCGAACGGGTGGCCCGCTGGGTCACCGGACAGGCGCTCGGCCTCGCCCTCTCCAGCGGCGGGTCGAAGGCGCTGGCGCACCTGGGCGTGGTGCGGGTGCTGCGCGAGGCGGGCATCGTCATCGACGCCGTGGCCGGCACCAGTGGCGGGGCCATGGCCGCCGCCGGCCTCGCCCTCGGCGTGTCCGACGACGAGATGCTCCAGCACGCCCGGGAACTGGCCGCCGGGCTCCAGTTCCGCCGGTTCGACTTCAACCTGCTGCCGCGCTCGGCCCTGTTCAAAGGGGTGAAGCTCCACCGCCAGCTCGAGCGGTGGATGGAAAACAAGACGTTCGCCGATACCGTCATCCCCTGCTGGGTGGTGGCCACCGACGTGACCGGCGGGGCGGAGGTGGTGATCGACCGGGGTCCGCTGGCCGACGGGATCCGTGCGTCACTCAGCATTCCCGGCGCCATGAATCCCTGGCCGGTCGGCAACCGGCGCTGCATCGACGGCGCGGTGGTGAACCCCATGCCGGCCTCCGTCCTGCGCGACGCCGGGCTGCGGATCGTGATCGGGTCCAACGTCGCCGGCCAGGAGCTGTCGGCCGACACGCTGGCGGATCCGCACCTCCTCCAGATCATGGGCCGGATGCTGAACTCGATGGAGCGGGAGATGATCAAGGCGCAGCTGCCGCTGGTCGACATCCTCATCCGGCCGAAGGTCGGGCCGGCGTCGAGCTTCGACTTCGGCCGCATCGACGAATTCGTCCTCGAGGGCGAGCGGGCGGCCCGGGAGGCGCTGCCCGAGATCAAGGCGGCGCTGGCGGGCGACACGTAGCCGCTTCAGATCTCGAGTTCGGTGCCTTCCCGGGCCGGCGCGATCTCGAGGCTGCGCCCCCGTCCGGCAGTGGCGTAGATGGCGTCGAGCGCCTGGTCCTCGTGGTCGGGGTCGTGGTGGAAGGGGACGAGGCAGCCGACACCGGCGAGCTCCGCAAAGGCAATGGCATGGTTGACCGAGCTGTGTCCCCAGCCGACGTGGGCCGGGTACTCGTCGTCGGTGTACTGGGCGTCGTGGATGAGGACGTCGGCGCCGCGGGCCAGGTCGTAGCCCGACACCCACTCCGGAGGCCCGCTCACCGCGCCGGTGCCCAGCGCCGGTTCGTGGTCGGAGAGGTAGGTCAGCACCCCGCCCCCGTCGCCCTCGAGGCGGTAGCCGAGGGTCGGGCCGGGGTGGCAGACGAGATCGGCCGTCACCCGCAGGCCGGGCAGCTCGAAGGACCCCCGGGGGGCGTCGTGCAGCTCGAGCCGGCAGGGGAGATCCCGCAGGCGGACGGGGAACAGCGGCGGTGACAGGTAGCGGGTGAGGCGAGCGTGGAGGCTCTGCGTCGCCGACGGCGGCCCCCACAGGTGCACCTCGAGGCCCGGCTGGTACAGCGGCCGGAAGAAGCCCAGCCCCAGGATGTGATCCATGTGGAGGTGGCTCAGCAGGACGTCGATGCGCCGCAGGTCCGAGGCCTTGTCGTCCACCCCCCGGATTCCGGTCCCGGCGTCGAGCACGGTGATGCAGCCGGGCGCGGCCCGCACCTCGACGCACGACGTGTTGCCGCCGTAGCGGGCGGTCTCGGGCCGGGGGCTCGGCAGGGAGCCCCGCACGCCGCGCAGGATGACGTTCACCGGCGGGGCAGGGCCCAGAAGATGGCCAGCGCCCCGAGATTGATACCGCCGGGCCCCTCGAGGGGGACGGCCGTCACCGACAGGTGGCGCGAGACGCCGTCGAGGCCCTGGATGAAGAAGCTGCCCTGGGTCGGCGTGCGGCCGGCGAGAGCCCGGGCGAGGGGCAGGTCGCGGGCGGGCAGGGGCCGGCCGAGGCTGTCGGTGGGGGAGAAGAGCGTGCCCCACTCTTCCAGCGGCATCTGGCCGGTCTCCTCGTAGCGGTGGCCGAGGAGCTCCTCGGCCGGTTCGTTGTAGAACAACAGCGTCCCGCTCGGATCGACCAGGAACAGCGGGGTTGCGAGGTACCCCGCGATCTGCTTGAGGAGGATGAGTTCCAATGGTTGCTGGGACACTGCCATCCCAGCCTACGGGTTCGGCGACCGCGCGGTCTGTCGTCGTCTCGACGCCACCACTGTCACGGCTGTCACAGACCGGATGCCAGCCGGGCGCACGACGGGCGGGCCGCTCCGTCCCTAGCCTCGGCGGTATGGCGCGCTCCGGCTTGGCCCACCGTCCGATTTCTACGATGGCGTTCGGTGACGGAACCGGCGAGACTCTGGCCATGAGCGCCGACTGGCCGCTGCTCCGTTCCCTGTCGGAGGAGGATCGCCGTCGGGTGCTGTCGGCCGCTCGGCGGCGGCGCTTCGCCCGCCGGGAGGTCCTGTTCCACGAGGGCGACCCGGGCGACACGCTCCACCTGATCGACAAGGGCCGGGTGGCGATCCGCATCACGACGCCGCTGGGTGACGCCGCCACGGTCGGGGTCCTCGGCCGGGGCGACGTCGTGGGGGAGATGGCCGTCCTCGAGGAGGGCGGCCGCCGGGGCGCCACCGTGATGGCGCTCGAGGCCGCCGAAACCCTCTCCGTCGACCGGGGCCAGTTCCTGGAACTGCGGCGCCGCTACCCCGGCATCGACCTGTTCATCTTCGACGTCCTCATGGCCAACATCCGCCGCGTCAACGTGCAGCTGATGGAGGCGCTGTTCGTGCCGGTCGACCGTCGCGTCGTCCGCCGGCTCCTGTCGCTGGCCGAGATCTACGCCTCCCGGGACCAGGTCGAAGACGTCGAGGTGGCCCTGACCCAGGACGACCTGGCCAGCCTGGCCGGCACATCGCGGGCCACGGTCAACCGTGTGCTGCGCCAGGCGGAAGAGGCGGGTGCGGTGTCACTCAGCCGGGGCCGCATCCGGGTGACGGACCGGGCGCTGCTGTCGAAGAGGGCCCGCTGACGTTGGCCGCCCGGGACGCCTACATCGAGCACCTGACACAGGTTCCCCTCTTCAGCGGCTGCGCCCGGGACGAGTTGCGCAAGCTGTCCCGCCGGACGACCGACATCCCCATCGCTGAAGGGCACGTTCTCGTGCGGGAGGGGGACCGGGGGCTCGAGTTCTTCGTGATCGTGAGCGGTCGGGCCAAGGTGAGCCGCAAGGGCCGCAAGGTGGGCGAGCTGGGACCGGGCGACTTCTTCGGGGAGCTGTCGCTCCTGATCGATGCCGACCGCAACGCCACGGTGACGGCCGTCACGCCGATGGAGGCGATCGTGCTCAGCCGGCGGGAGTTCGAGGCGGCGCTGGCCGACGCGCCCCGCATGACCCGCAAGATCATGTCCGGGATGGCCCGGCGGCTGGCGGAGTACGACTCGAAGGTCTGACCGGGCCAAGCTCAGCGGTGGACGGGGATGAGCTCGTGGTCGACGAGTTCCCCGGCGTCGATCCGGAGCCGGCCGAAACCGAGGCCCCGGTAGGCCGGGCGCGTCTCCGTCGGCGAGCCGGGGTTGAAGAGCCGCTGCCCGTCGACGCCCTCGGCGTCGACGGGCATGTGGCTGTGGCCGAACACCACCAGATCGGCGGTGGGGAAGCGCCGCCGCAGCCGGCCCTCCCGGCCCTTGCGGGCGCCGGAGTCGTGGACGAGGGCGATCCGCAGGCCCTCGACCGTCAGCAGCCGCTCCTCGGGGAGCTGGCCGGTGAGCTCGGTGTCGTTGTTGCCGAGGACGGCCACGGTGGGGGCGAACCCGTTCAGCTCCTCGAGCAGGGCGCCGGTGACGACGTCGCCGGCGTGGAGCACGAGGTCGGCCCGCTCGAGGGCGGCGTAGACCGCCGGCGGGAGCCGCCGGGAGGACCCCCGGCGGATGTGGGTGTCGGCCAGGACGACGATCTCGGTCACGGCGCGATGAGGACGGCCCGGGCCGGCGCGCCGTCGCCCCCGGCGATGCGCAGCGGCAGGCACACGAGCTCGTAGGAGCCGGCCGGGGCGCCCGAGAGGTCGAGCCCCTCGACGATCACGACCCCGGCCCCGAGCAGGATGCGGTGGACGGGATAAGCGTCCTCCGGGACCCCGGAGCCCGCCGGTTCGATCGACAGCGTGTCCGCCCCCACCAGCCGCACACCCCGCGCCACGAGCCACCGGGCGCCGTCGGCGGTGACGTCACCGGCCGTCGTCCCCGCCGCCGATCCTTCCCTCATCTTCAGCAGCAGGCGGCTGGTGCCGCTCGGGAGGGCCAGAGACTCGAGGGCCCCGGCGTCGATGGGGCCCCCGGCGGTGAGGTCGGCGACGACGGCGGGCCCGACGAGGACGTCGAGGGAGAGGGCGTCGACCGTGACGCCGCCGGGGAGGAAGTGGGCCGGAGGGTCGACGTGCGTGCCGGTGTGGGTGCCGAGCACCAGGCGGGAGACGTCGGCCGGATCGCCGGCCCGGACGCGGGCGACGGGCTCGACGACGACCGGCGGGTCGCCGGGCCAGACCGGCGTGTCGGGGCCGATCGGCCGGGAGATGTCGATGATCACGGCGGAGGCCTGAGGGAACGGACCATTCCGACAAACCGTACCGGCCGGGACAAAATCCGTTTTGTCCCTGTCACACCCTCCGGCTAGGTTCATCGCCGTCTGGGCCCCCCGAGCAACGTCCCCCCTTCGCTCCCTTCCGTCGCAGCGCACTTCGTGAGCCCGGCTGAGCCGCGAGGAGGTCGCGATGTCATCGAGTGTGAGACCGGGCGCCGTGCAATGGGCCGGGAGACGACGCCGGTTCCGCCCCGGGCCGGGTCCGGGGGTGGCGGCGGTGGTGATCGCGCTGGCCGCCGTCCTGTGGCCGGCGGGGGCGGCGGAGTCCGTGTCGGGGCCCCGTTCCACCTACATCGTCCAGCTGGCCGGGCCACCTGTCGCCGCCTACGGCGGCGGTGTCCACGCCCTGGCCGCCACCAGCCCCCGGGTCACCGGCCGGCGGCTCGATCCCGGGGCGGCGCCCGTCCGCCGCTACACGGCCCTGCTCGACCGCACCCAGCGGAGCGTGCTGTCCGCGGCCCGGGCCGGCGCCGCACCCGTCCTGCACCGCTACCGGAACGCATTCTCGGGCTTCGCCGCCCGTCTCACGGCCCCGGAGGCGGCGAGCCTGGCCCGCACCGCCGGGGTGGTGGCGGTCACGCCGGACACGGTGTCCCACCCGCTGGCCGATCATCCGGCCGGCGAGCCCGACGGTCCGCCCGGTGGCGGCCCGACCGGCGGCGGGTCCGCCGATCGTGGCCCGGCCGGGCAGGAGGCGCCCGCCTTCCTCGGGCTGCCAGGGGGGATCTGGTCCCGGCTCGGTGGAACCGAGCGAGCCGGTGCCGGAGTCACCATCGGGGTCATCGACACCGGCATCTACCCCGAACATCCCAGCTTCGCGGACCGGCCCGACGGGCCCGACGGGCACCGGTACGAGGGGCCGGCCTACCCGGCACCGACCGGCTGGAAGGGCAGCTGCCAGACCGGGGCGAACTTCCCGGCCACCGCCTGCAACCACAAGCTCATCGGCGCCCGCTACTTCGTCGACGGGTTCGGGGCCCAGAACCTGAAGTCGGGCGAGTTTCTCTCCCCCCGCGACGCCAACGGCCACGGCAGTCACGTGGCCGCCACCGCCGCCGGGAACTACGGGGTGCGGCCAAAGATCGGCGGTTACGACCTCGGGATCTCCGCCGTGTCGGGTATCGCCCCCCGGGCCTGGATCGCCGCCTACAAGGTCTGCTGGACGGGCACGGCCGCCACCGGCGACGCCGTCGAGGGCAGCTGCATGGGCTCCGACGCCGTGGCCGCCATCGACGCCGCCGTGGCCGACGGCGTCGACGTCATCAACTACTCGGTGGGCTCGGCCACCTCGTCGGTCTTCGGGCCGGTGGAGCGGGCCTTCCTCGGCGCCGCCGCCGCCGGCGTGTTCGTGGCCAACGCCGCCGGCAACGACGGGCCGAAGCCCGGCACCGTCGGGTCACCGACCGGCGTGCCGTGGGTGACGTCGGTGGCGGCCACCACGCTCGGCCGCACGTTCGAGTCGACCTTCACCGCCACGCCCGGGGTCCAGACCGGCGGCACCCCGGCCGGCGCCGCCGAAGCGGTTGTCGGCAAGGGCGCCTCGCTGACCGGCGCCCTGCCCGACGCCCCCCTGATCGACGCCGCCGTCGCCCCTGCCGACGGGAAAGATTCCGCCCAGGCGGCGCTGTGTCTGCCCGGGTCGCTCGACCCCGCCGCCGTGGCCGGCAAGGCCGTGCTCTGCCAGCGGGGCCAGAACGCCCGGGTCGAGAAGAGCAAGGTCGTCCACGACGCCGGGGGGGTGGGCATGGTGCTGGCCAACACCAAGCCGGAGGAGGACCTCGTGGCCGACCTCCACTGGGTGCCGTCGGTCCATGTGTCGGCCGCCGACGGTGCCGCCATCCATGGGCTCCTGGCCGGCGGGGCCCCGGCCACGCTGTCGCTGGGCGGCGGCCATCCGGCCGCCGCCGCCGGCGACCACATGGCCGCCTTCTCCTCCCGGGGCCCTGAATCCGCGGTGCCCGACATCGCCAAACCGGACGTCGGTGCCCCGGGGGTGAACATCCTCGCCGCCGAGACCCCGACTCCCGTCGGCGGCGGCCGGCCGGGGGAGACGTTCCAGATCATCAGCGGAACGTCGATGGCGTCCCCCGAGGTGGCCGGGGCGGCGGCCCTCCTGGCCCAGCTCCAGCCGGCCTGGTCGCCGGCGGCCATCAAGTCCGCCCTCATGACGTCGGCCGAGCCGAAGGTCGTCGAGGAGGACGGGACGACCCCGGCCGGGCCGCTCGACGTCGGCTCGGGGCGGATCGACCCCAACCGGGCGGCAACCGCCGGCCTCGTCGTCGACACCCCGGTGCTCGACTACGTCCGCTACCTCAAGGCGCAGGCGCCCGACGCGGTGACCGACGCCGCCGTCACGCCCCTGGCGGCGGTCGACCTCAACCTGCCGTCGGTGGCCTTTTCCCGGTTCACGGGGACGGGGTCCACCGTCCGCACCTTCACCAGCGTCGAGAGCCGGTCCGAGAGCTGGGTGGCGTCCGTCGAGGCACCCACGGGCATGCTCGGCACGGTCGCCCCGGCCCGCTTCGACATCGCCCCGGGAGCGACGCAGGCGGTGACGGTCTCGCTGACGCTGGCCGGCGCGCCCATGAACGCCTATACCTCCGGCGCGGTGGTGCTCACCAACGCCTCCGACGGGCGTACCGTCCGCCTTCCCGTCTCGGCCCAGCCGGTCAAGATCGACGCCGTCCCCACCCTCGAGGTGCTCACGTCCGACGCCGCCGGCACCGCCGGGCTCCCCGTCCGGGCGGGATTCGCCGGCAGCCTGTCGGGTCTCGGCTGGGGCCTCGCTCCGCCCCGGCCGCAGCCGGGCCAGACGGTGGCCACGGCGTCGCCCACCCATGACCACCCCTGGGCCGCGTCGGAGGCCGTCCGCACCTACGACGTCGAGGTCCCGCCCGGTGCCCAGGTGCTGGCCGGGGCCATCTCCGCCGTCGACGCCGGCACGCCCGGCACCGACCTCGACCTCTACCTGTTTCGTGACCACGACGGGAAGGGGCTCGACGCCTCCGACGTCGTCGGGCTCTCCGCCGGGCCGGGGTCCGAGGAGTCGATCGCGCTGGCCCTGCCCCCGCCGGGCACCTACCGGTTCGCCGTCGTCGGGTTCAAAACGCAGAGTCCCGCTTCCACCTTCGACTTCACCACCTGGCTCGGTGCCGACCCGACGCCCGACGACCCCGCCAGCCCGTCGACCGCCCCGGGCCTGGTGGTCGGAGGCGACCCGAAGATCGTGACGCCCGGCGACCCGGTCGAGCTCCGGGTGGCGTGGTCGAGGCTGCCCGCCGACGGGACCTACCTCGGCCTCGTGACCTATCACGACCAGACCCCGCCCGACCCGCAGTCGCCCGTCGGGTCGACGCTGGTCCGGGTGGTGAAGGGTCCGGGTTCGATGAGCCATTAGGCTCCGCCCACCATGGCGCTCGCCGACCTGCTCACCCTGCAGAACCACGACAGCGCCGTCGACCGCCTCCGTCACCGCAAGGTCACGCTCCCGGAGCGGGCGCAGCTCGAGGCCCGGCGGGCGGCGTACGCCGAGCTCGAGGCCCGGCGGGCGGGGGTGACGGAACGGCGCGACGTCGAGCTGCGCGAGGAGCGCCGTCTCGACGACGAGGTCCGCAGCCTCGAGGCGAAGGCCAAGGCCGTCGACACGAAGATGTACTCCGGCACGGTCAGCTCGCCGAAGGAGCTCCAGGCCATGCAGGCCGACATCGACCAGCTCCGCCGCCACGCCGGGGAACTGGAGGACGAGGAGCTCGAGGTCCTCGTCCGGCGAGAGACGCTCGACGCGGAGGTCGCCGAGCTGGAGGCGGCCCAGGCCGCCGTCGTCGCCGAAATGGAAACCCTGCTGGCCGCCATCACCTCCCAGGAGGGGGAGATCGAGGCCGAGCTGGCGGTGGAGGAGGAGGCCCGGGCGGCGCTGGCCCCCGGCATCCCCGAAGCCACGCTGCGCCTCTACGAGCAGATCCGGACGGCCAACCGGGGTGTCGGCGCGGCCCGGCTCGTGGGCATGAACTGCCAGGCCTGCCACCTCTCACTGCCCGCCACCGAGGTCGACCGCATCCGGCACCTGCCGGCCGACGCCCTCGTTCGCTGCGAGCACTGCGGCGCGATCCTCGTCCGCTAGTGGCGGCCGAACGGCGGTGATCGTCTTCGCCCGCCACGGGCAGACGGCCCCCAATCGGGACGGGCTCGTCCTCGGCCGGGCCGATCCGGAGCTCACCGACGAGGGCCG
>JAUZEX010000630.1 GCA_030838815.1 Actinomycetota bacterium | reverse complement strand
CGGCTCCGGGCGGTCGGTGGCCCGACCATCTCCACTCTGGAGCAGAAGGGGCCCGCCGCCCTCAAGGCGTTCACGGAGCTCTCCGGCTGGTACCTCGACGCCGACGGGCGTCAGCGCCTCCGGAGCGCGTCGTCCTACCTGTGGCGTCAGTTCGTCCGCGTGCCCGAGTTGCTCACCGCCGGCGGGGCCACCCTTCCCCGCCTCGAGATCCACGGTGGCTTCGGGCGCGCTGCGGTCGTCCTCGACGGCGGCCGGCCGGGTTTCCCGGCCGACGGGCTGGCGGGGTTCGACCGGAGCCGGTACGACCTCCGGGCCCTCGACCTGGCGGGGGCGCTCAAGACCTTCGCCCGGACGCCGGGCGGCTTCGACCTCGATCGCAGTGCCGACGTCATGGCGGCCTACGACGAGGTGGACCGCCTGTCCCCGGGCGAGGTCGCGGCGCTGCCGATCATTCTCCGGGTCGAGCGGCTCGTCCGGATCTTCCGGCTGACCTCGGGATTCGTGCTCCGCTTTGACGAGTCGGGTCCCGGGGAGAGCGTGGTCCACGAAATCGTGGACGTGGCCGAAGCGGAGGCGACCCGCCTCCGCTGGTTGGAGGAAAACGAGCTGGCGCTCATCCAGGCGCTCGGCTCGTCGTTGGTGGGCTGAATACAGCAGGAGTTGGGTCTGGGGAAACTGGGGAACGGAAAGACTGGGGATAGCCATGCGAATGGTTCCGGCACTACGCATCACGAACGAAGAAAGACGGGAATTGGAGCGGAGGGCGCAGGGCGAGCACGTGTCGCGCCGGGTGGCGCAGCGGGCCCGCATCGTGCTCCTGGCCGCTGACGGCGTGCCCAACCGGCAGATCGCCATGCTGGTCGGGCTGAACCAGAACCAGGTCGGGATGTGGCGCAAGCGCTACGCCGCCCACGGCATGGCCGGCCTGGCCGACCTGCCGCGCCCGGGCCGCCCCCGCCGCAGCGCGGTCGCCGCTTGACGCGGTTGTAAGCGGAGATACCAGGAACTCATCCGAACAAAGGGAGAAGAACAACATGTACGAGCTCACGACCGGGGCGGACACGCTCCGTCTGCAATCAGTGGCCGAGGTGGCCTCGCTCGGCCGGCGTCGCCACTACCGGAGCTACCGCAAGAACGTGTGCCTGGTCACGGCCAATCACTCGCTCAACGGCGTCAGCATCCTGAACATCCTGAACTTCTTCGGCTAGTCGGCGAACCGGCAGGGAACTCTGGCTCGGCCTCGGGGTGAGGGCAGCGGTACCGTGGCCCCATCCCCGAGGCGAGTCCGGAGGTTTCGAACATGCGGGTCGTGGTCGATTTCGACCGGTGCCAGAGCAATGCCGTGTGCATGGATGTGGCACCGGAGATCTTCGAGGTGCGGGACGACAACTTCCTGTACATCCTCCACGAGAAACCCCCCGAGGGCCTCCGCCCCAAGCTCGAGGAGGCGGTCCGGCGCTGCCCGACCCAGGCCATCTCGATCGCGGAGGACTGAGTCGTGGCCTCTGCTGCACCTCCGGGCCGGGTCGTCGTCGTCGGAGCATCACTGGCCGGCCTCTCCGCCCTCGAAACCCTGCGCCAGGACGGCTACGAAGGCGAGCTGATCGCGGTCGGCGCCGAATCGACGCTGCCCTACGACCGGCCGCCGCTGTCCAAGCAGGTGCTCCAGGGCCACTGGGAGCCCGACAAGATCGTGCTGCGGGACCAGGGGCAGTACGACGCGCTCGGCGTGACCTGGCACCTCGGGCGGCGCGCCACCGCGCTCGACGTCTCCGCCCGCACCGTCACCCTCGACGACGGGGAACCGCTGGCCTACGACGGTCTCGTCATCGCGACGGGGGCCGCGCCCCGCCGGCTGCCAACCCCCAACCCCGGGGCCGGCACCTCCGAGCTGGCCGGTATCCACGTGCTGCGGACGCTCGACGAGTGCCTAGCCCTCCGGCAGGAACTCGAGTCCGCCTCCCGGGTCTGCGTCGTCGGCGCCGGGTTCATCGGCGCCGAGGTTGCCGCCTCGGCCCGGGTCCGGGGACTGGACGTGACCGTGCTGGAGGCTCTGCCTGCCCCGCTGGCCCGGGCCTTCCCGGCCGAGATGGGGGCCGCCTGCGCCGCGCTGCACCTCGACGAGGGCGTGGATCTCCGGTGCGGGGTAACCGTGGCCGGCTTCGAGGGGGACGGACGGGTGTCGGGCGTCCGCCTCGGCGACGGGTCGGTCGTCGAGGCCGACGTGGTCGTCGTCGGCATCGGCGTGGTGCCCGAGACCGGATGGCTGGAATCGTCGGGTCTGCTCCTCGAGAATGGTGTTGTCTGCGACTCGACCTGCGCCACCGCCGCCCCCGGCGTGGTGGCGGCGGGCGACATCGCCCGCTGGCCCAACAACCTGTTCGGCGAGACGATGCGGGTCGAGCACTGGAGCAACGCTGTGGAGCAGGGGGCGGCGGCGGCCAAGCGCCTGCTGGCCGGCCCCGGCGAAGCGGTCGACTTCACCCCGGTGCCGTACTTCTGGTCCGACCAGTACGACGCCAAGATCCAGTTCCTCGGCCGCTGCTGCCCGACCGACGAGGTCCGGATCGTCGACGGGTCGGTCGAGGACCGGCGCTTCGTGGCCCTCTTCGCCCGCGACGGGCGCCTGTTCGGGGCCCTGGCCTTCAACCGCCCCCGGCTGCTCATGGCCTACCGCAAGCTGCTGGCCGCCAAGACCAGCTTCGAGGACGCGATCGCCCACGCCCAGGGCTTGTAGTGACGGACGGCGGCGGGCCCGGAGAGAAGGCGATGGCCCGCTTCGCCGACCTCGTGGCGCGCCCCGACGACGAGATCCCCCTCGACGAGGCCGCCCTCCTCATCGCCGCCCGGGCCCGGCCCGACCTCGACGTCGGAGGCGAGCTGGGCCGAATCGACGAGCTGGCCGGCGGCTGCGGGGAGGCGACCTTCGACGGTCTGACCGGGTACCTGTTCCGCGAACTGGGCTTCCGGGGCAACACCGAGCTGTACCGGGACCCCGACAACTCCTACCTCGACCAGGTGCTGCGGAGGCGGGTCGGGATCCCGATCAGCCTGTCGGTGCTGACGATGGAGGTCGGCCGCCGGCTCGGCGTGGTGCTCGACGGCGTCGGCATGCCCGGCCACTTCCTCGTCCGGCACCGGGCGGACCCCGCCGTCTTCCTCGATCCGTTCGGGGGCGGCCGGCGCCTCGACGTCGACGGCTGCCGGGCCATCTTCGCCGGCCTCGGCGGGGCTGGCTGGGACGACGCCCACCTGGCGCCGGTGGGCGCCCGGACGATCCTCACCCGCATGCTCCTCAACCTGCAGGCCCTGTTCCTCCCGGGCGAGCTCCGGTCGGCGGCCTGGGTCCTGCAGCTGCGGCTCACGATCCCCGGTCTGCCGGTCCCGGACCGTCTGGGCCTCGCCCGGGCGTTGGGGTCGCTCGGCCTGTTCGGGGCGGCGGCCATCGAACTCGACCGGGTGGCCGATGAGCTCCCCGACGAGGAGGCGGTGACCGTCCGGGCCGAGTCGAGGATGCTCCGGGCCCGCGCCAACTAGGGGGCTCCACCTGCCTCCCCCCAAGGCGTGCCTAGGAGAACTCGGCTTGGGCTTTGGCGTCGGCTTCCCGGTTCTTCTCGGTCAGGGAGGCCCGGAAGGCGTCCATCTGTTCCCGCAGGGCCGGATCCGAGGCCGCCAGGAGGCGGACGGCCAGCAGCCCGGCGTTGCGGGCGCCGCCGATCGACACGGTGGCGACCGGAATCCCGGCCGGCATCTGCACGATCGACAGGAGGGAATCGAGCCCGTCCAGTACCTTGATGGGGACGGGCACGCCGATCACCGGCAACGACGTGGACGCGGCCAGTACGCCCGGCAGATGGGCCGCGCCCCCCGCCCCGGCGATGATGACCTGCAGCCCCCGCCCGGCCGCCTCCTCGGCGTAGCGGGCGGCGTCGGCCGGCGCCCGGTGGGCGGAGATGACCCGCACCTCCCGGCTGACCCCGAATTCGTCGAGCGCTTCGGCTGCAGCCCGCATCACGTCGAGGTCGGTGGCGCTTCCCATCACGATTCCCACGGTCGGCATGGCCCGGAAATGTATCTGCCACGATGCGCTGGTGACTGTTCCGGAGGACCGCCCCCTGGTGGAGGCCGACCACCACACGGCCGACCTGCCCGAGCTGCCCCAGCGCGACCGCACGATCCCGGCCGGGCGCTGGGTCGAGGCGCCGTCCGAGCTGCGCGCCCTCGGCGCCGACATCGGCGACCCCGTGGTGATCTACAAGCGCCGCATCGGCGGGTGGCTGCTGTGGCGAGCGGGCCCGCCCAACAAGGGCGATACCCGCTACATGGCGTTGTCGGCCGCCGACCCCGGCCGGCAGTTCACGTTCCGCCTCTTCCCCGACGGAAGCGGGACGGGCGAGGGGCCCGACGGCGTCGTCCACACCCGGTTCCGGACCTGGAAGGAAGCCCTGCGGGACACGCCGACGGGGTGACTGAACCCCGAGCGGGCTGGGGTACCCTCCCGCCATGGATGCGGAACACGCACGGCAGCTGATCGTGAGCGAGCGGGAGCGCCTGGAAAGCCTCGTCCGGGAGCGGGAGGCCGAGGGGATCGGCACGGAGTCGGAGGCCGAGAGCCTCTCCGAGCTTTCGTCGCTCGATCAGCACCAGGGCGACATCGGCACCGAGACGTTCGAGCGGGAGAAGGACTTCTCGCTCCTCGAGCAGCTCGAAGCCGAGATCGGCGACCTCGACGCCGCGCTGCGCAAGGTCGACGAGGGCACCTACGGGATCTGCGAGATCTGCGGCCGGCCGATCGAGCCCGAGCGCCTGGAGGCCCTGCCCGGCACCCGCACCTGCATCGAGCACGCCGGAGCCCGGTGATCAGTTCCGGGGGACGTCCCCGGAACCCCGGGCCGGCATTCGACCCGACCGCCCTCGGCCGGTTCACGGAGGAGCGGGAGTTCAAGGTCGAAGCCGCCCGCACCGTGGCCTACGCCTCCGCCACCAACGACACCAACGGGCGCCATGTGGCCGGGGAGTTGGCCCCGCCGGTCTTCGCCATCGTCCCGGTGTGGGACGTCATGACCGACGCCGCCGGGCTGGTCACTCCACCGGAGGCCAACGCCTCGGTGGTGCACTCCGAGCAGGACATGCGCTTCTTCCGGCCGATCGCCCCGGGCGACGTTCTGCGGTCGAAGGCGGCCCCGATCTCAGTCGCGGTGCGGGGCGTCGGCACCACCGTGGCCGTGCGCACCGAGACCGTCGACGCCGCCGGCCGCCCGGTCAACGAGCAGTTCGTCACCCTGTTCTTCCGGGGCCCCTTCGGGGGATCGAGCGGCGGCGAGCCCGCCCCGGAACACAAGTTGACCGGCGCCGTGAAAGCGACCGCCCCGGTGGCCGAGGTGACATACGCCTTCGACGCCGACCAGACCTTCCGCTACGCCGAGGCGTCGGGCGACCCCGTGCGCATCCACCTCGACGACGACGCCGCCCGGGCCCTCGGCCTGCCGGGGATTATCATCCACGGCCTGTGCACGATGGCCTTCTGCGGACGGGCGGTGATCGAATCCGTGGCCGGCGGTGACCCCACCCGCCTGGCTCGTCTGGCCGTGAGGTTTTCCCGACCCGTCCTCCCCGGCCAGGCGATCACGGTCCGGATCTACGCCGACGGAGACGACGCCTTCGGGTTCGAGGCCCTCAACGCCGACGGCCAGGCGGTGGTGAAGGACGGCCGGGCGGAGCTGCGCCGATGAGCCGCCTCGTGCTGTTCGCCCGGGCCCGGGAGGCGGCCGGTCGCAAGGCGGACGAGATCGACGCCTCGACGCTCGGGGAGCTCCTCGAGCGGGCCGCGGCCGACTACGGGGCCGACTTCAGAGCCGTCCTCGAGATCAGCCGCGTGTGGGTGAACGGCAACGAGCCCACCGACGGACTGAACACGCCGGTGGGCCCGAATGACGAGATTGCGGTCCTGCCCCCGGTGAGCGGCGGCTGAACCGGTTGGGCGCTAGCCCTGCTTGGTCTCCCAGAAGATCTTGTCGATCTCGCCGATGAGCCCGAGCAGCTGCTCGCCCTGGGCGGGGTCGAGCGACTTCTTGGAGTCGCCGGCCGCCTTCGTGGCCCTCCAGAAGAGGTCATGGAGCTCGGGGTACTTCTCGAGGTGCGGCGGCTTGAAGTAGTCCGTCCACAGCACCCACAGGTGGTGCTTGACGAGGTCGGCCCGCTCCTCCTTGATCTGCACGCACCGCTCGCGGAAGACCGGGTCGTCACTACCCTGGTACTTCTCCTGGATGGCCTTGACGGACTCCGCCTCGATCCGGGCCTGAGCCGGGTCGTAGACGCCGCAGGGGAGGTCGCAATGGGCGTGGGCGAGGGCCGGGGGGCTGAAACGGTCGGCCGCGGCCAGAAGGCGGGAAAGGAAAGGCATGCTGGCGTCCTCCTCCGGGGGTCAGGTCGTCGGTGGCAGGCTACCCGCCCCCGCTGGGGGTGAACCAGTTGCCCGTGCGGCGCCTCGAAGTGACCGGCGACAGCATGGCGCCCACACTGCGGCCCGGGGACCGCGTCCTCCTGGTGCGGGGTCTGGGACCGCTGCGGCCGGCGATCCGGGTCGGCGACCTGGTGGCCCTGGCCGACCCCCGCCTCCCCGCCCGGACCATGATCAAACGGGTTGCTGGCCTCGAAGGGACGCGCCTCGTCGTCCGGGGCGACAACGACGCCGCCAGTACCGACAGCCGCCACTTCGGCCCGGTCGACCCCGCCGCCGTGCGGGGCCGCGTGGTCTACCGCTACCACCCTGAGCAGCGCCGGGGCTGGCTCCGCACGCGTTGGTAACGACCGACACAGCGCGCGCTCCGTCAGGGAACTGCAAGATTCTTCCAGCCAAGGTTGCCGCTCGGTGAACGGCGCCGTTAGCGTCCCTCCGAGCCGCCGCGGGGTGGCCTCTCTTGGCATGCGAGCTCTTCTCCGACCCTTGATCGTCCTTGCGCTGTGCCTCGCCCTCGCCTCACCGGCCGGGGCGGCCGGCCGCGGCGATCTTCCGACCAGCGGCGATCTGCAACGCCGAGCCGACGCCGCCGCCACCCGCTACGACCGGGCCGTGGCGGAGCTGGCCAAGCTGGGCGACGCCATCGCCGCCCTCGAGCGCCGGATCGGCGAGACCGAGTCCAAGATGGCGCCGCTGCGGGCCAGTGTCACCCGCCGGGCCGTCGCCGTCTACACCAGCGACCGGGGGCTCGACGCGGTTGCCGGCTTCGCCGACGGGTCGGACCTCGTCGAGTCGGCCCGGGGCGCCAGGCTGGCGTCCGGGGCCAGCGCCCGTGACTATGCCGTCCTCAAGATGATGGGTGCCGCCACCATGGAACTGGCCCGCCGCCGCGACGAGTTGGCCGGCCGCCGGGCCGACCAGCAGCGGACCGCCGACGACCTCCAGACCGAGCGGCAGAACGTCGAGCAGGCCCTGACCTTCATGGTCACGCGGGAGCGGGGGCTCCAGTCGCACCTCATCACTCGGGCCAGCCGGGGGGAACGCGTTCCGCTCGAGGCCGGGACGCCGTCGGCGCCGATCCCCGTCGTCACGGACTTCGTCTGCCCCATCCGGGGCCCGCTGACCTTCACCGACACGTGGGGGGCGCCACGCGCCGGCGGCCGCCGCCACGAGGGGACGGACCTCATGAACGCCACCGGCACGCCCAACGTCGCCGTGGTGTCGGGGGACTTCGAGACGCACCATTCCGGGCTCGGGGGGCTGTCGATCTACCTCCACGGCGACGACGGCAACACCTATTACTACGCCCATCTGTCGCAGATCGTCGGCCCTGACCGCCGCGTCGCCCAGGGTGAGGTCGTCGGCCTGACGGGAAGCTCGGGCGACGCCACGACCCCGCACACGCATTTCGAGTTCCACCCCGCCGGAGGGCCGGCCGTCAACTCCTACCCATTGCTCAGAGCCCACTGCTGACGGCGCCTGAAGGGGAGGTAGCCTGGGAGGTCGCAGCCGATCCCCAGTGCCTGATCCCCAGTGCCCGATCACCAGTGCAATGGAGTGACATGCCGGAGCAACGCCGCCTGGACCGCGTCCTCGAGCCGGAATACCTCGCCGGTCTCGCCGACCGGTCGGTCGACGAGGTGTCGGCCATGAAGGCCGAGTGCACCGAGCTGGAGACCGAGGTCTCGTTCGTCCGGCGCCTGGCCCAGGGCCGCATCGACATCCTCGACGCGGAGCGCGACCGGCGGGCCAGCGGCGGGTCGCTGGAAGACCTCATCAGCAGCCTGTCCAAGATCCTGGCCGACGACGGCCCCCGCCCTTCCCCGTCGCAGGCCCACCTGCCCCAGCGGATGGCTCCGTCACCCGACATCGAGTGGACGAGGGGACTGGAGCCGCTGGTCGGCGACTCGACCCTGGTCCGGCTGCCCGACCTGAGCGACGCCGAACTGGCCGACTCCCGGGAGCAGCTCGCCGCCCTCGAGCGCGAGGTGTCGGGCAAGCGGCGGGCCCTCCATGACGTCCTCCACACCCTGGAGATGGAGCTGGCAGAACGGATCCAGGCGGGTCGCCCGTGACCGAGGCGTCGCCCGAGACGACGGGGGAGGCGGCCGACGAGGACCGCTGCGTCCTCGTCGTCGACGACGACGCCGTGCTCCGCCGGGTCGTGCGGGCCGTGCTCGAGGCCGACGGGTTCCGGGTCATCGAGGCCCACAACGGTCAACAGGGTCTCGAGATGGCCGCCTCCGAGCGGCCCCGGGTCGTGATCCTGGACGTGATGATGCCGGGACTCGATGGCGTCGAGGTCTGCCGCCGGCTCGACCACCGGGCCACGAAAGTGCTCATGCTGACCGCCCTCGGCGACGTCACCACCGAGGTCGCCTCCCTGGAGGCCGGAGCCCGCGGCTACCTCACGAAGCCGTTCAGCTCGATGGAGCTGCTCGACCGGGTCGAAGAGCTCCTACGACAGTGACGGACCCGGAGCGCGTCCCTGCCCGGTGGGATCCGTCGCTGATCCCCGACCCCACCGCGGCCCTCGAGGCGCAGCTGCTCGTCTTCGCCAAGGAGCTCGGCGAGGGCTATCAGCGGGAACGGGAACGGGCCCAGCACCTGGAGCAGGCCCTGGGCGACCTCCGCCAGGCCTATCTGCAGACCGTGCGGTCGCTGGCCCTCGTCGTGGAGGCCAAGGACGCCACCACGGGTCAGCACATCGAGCGTTGCCGCCTCTACGGGATGGCCCTGCTGGCCGAGATGAAGATGGCCGACGACAACCGGGAGGCGGAGTTCGGCTTCCTCTTGCACGACTGCGGCAAGGTCGGGATCCCCGAGAGCGTCCTCAACAAGCCCGGGCCCCTCACCGCGGCCGAGTGGCGGGTCATGCGGACGCATCCGATCATCGGCTACCAGTTGGTGGCCGACATCCCCTTCCTGCGGACGGCGGCCCAGGTCGTGCGCTGCCACCACGAGATGTTCGACGGGACGGGTTACCCCGCCGGTCTCCGGGGGGAGGAGATCCCCCTCGCCGCCCGGGTCTTCTCGGTGGTCGACGCCTTCGACGCCATGACCGCCGATCGGCCGTACCGGGCCGCGCTGCCGGTGGAGGCGGCCGTCGAGGAGCTGGAGAAGATGGCCGGCACGCAGTTCGACCCCGAGGTCGTCCGTATCTTCGCCCCCTTGAGCGAGCGCCTGATCCCCCCGACGGCGGCCTGATTTGGGAGCTTCACCTGCCTCCCCCGAGGCACGGGCCAGCGCCGAGAGCGCCGTGCACGACCTGGGCGGGTTCATCCGCGACCAGCGCCGTATGGCCCGCCTCTCGCTCCGCAAGCTCTCGGAGCTGGCCGGGATCTCGAACCCCTACCTGAGCCAGATCGAGCGGGGCCTGCGCAAGCCCAGCGCCGAGATCCTCCAGGCCATCGCCCGGGCGCTGCGCATCTCGGCCGAGACGCTCTACGTGCGGGCCGGCATCCTCGAAGCCCGGGAGGGCGACTGCGATCTGGCGGCCGAGATCCTGCGGGACACGACCATCACCGAACGCCAGAAACAGGTCCTGATCGAGATCTACCGGTCCTTTCAACGATCTTCGGAAGGCGTAAGCCCGCCCTGACCAGCGTCCGGAGTGTCTGAACCTCGACGGTAGGATTCCCGGTCATGCCCGTACGGAGCGTGGCCGCGCTGTCCCTCCACACCTCGCCCATCGCCCAACCGGGCGTCGGCGACGGCGGGGGGATGAACATCTACGTCCGGTCGCTGGCCTCGGCCCTGGCCCGGGCCGGCGTCGCCTGCGACGTCTACACCCGGGCCGAGCACCCGGACCAGCCCCGGGTGGTCACGGTCGAGCCGAACTTCCGGGTTATCCACGTCCCCGCCGGGCCGCTGTCGCCCGTCCCCAAGGAGAGCCTCCCCGGGCTCGTCGACGAGTTCACCGAATCGATGCTGGGCCAGATCCGCACCTGCGGGCGCGACTATGAGGTCCTCCACGCCAACTACTGGCTGTCGGGCCAGGTGGCGCACCGCCTCAAGCACGAGCTGTCCCTCCCGATGGTGGCCACCTTCCACACGCTGGCGCTCGTGAAGCGGGCCGGGGTGTCGGTCGAGGAGGCTCCCGACCGGGTGCAGGGCGAGACCGACATCATCCGCTGTGCCGACCTCATCCTCGCCTCCACCGGCGACGAGTCCGGCCTGCTGTCTTCGCTCTACGGCGCCGATCCCGACCGCATCGAGGTGCTGCCCCCCGGCGTCGACCACCGGCTCTTCTCGCCGGGGGACCGGGCCGCGGCCCGGGCCCGGCTCGGCCACCCCGGCGGGCGGGTGCTCCTGTTCGTGGGCCGCATCCAGCCGCTCAAGGGCCTCGACCTGGCGGTGCAGGCCCTGGCCGAGATCGACGACGCCGTCCTGTGGGCGGTGGGCGGCCCGAGTGGGGCCGACGGGCCGGCTGAGCTGGAGCGGGTCCTCAAGCTGGCCGCCGACCTCGGGGTGTCGGAACGGCTGTTCATCCTGCCGCCCCGGCCTCACGGGGAGCTCGTCGATTACTACCGGGCGGCGGACGTGTGCCTCGTCCCCTCCCGGACCGAGTCGTTCGGCCTGGTGGCCCTGGAGGCCGCCGCCTGCGGTACCCCCGTGGTGGCGGCCTCGGTCGGTGGGCTCCGGTCGATCGTGAGCGACGGGGACACCGGCCTGCTGGTCGAAGGCCGCGATCCACTCGAGTGGGCCACGGCCGTGGCCCTCCTCCTCGACGACCGCGAGCTGGCCGGCTCGATGGGCGCCCGGGCCGCGGCCCGCTCCGGGCAATGGTCATGGTGCATGACCGCCGCCCGCCTCCGTCGCCTCTGCAGCGACCTGGTGGAGCGCACACCCGTCACCTGCAGTTGACATGACGAGGGACGAGGCGGCCGAACTGGTCCGCGACCACCTCACCGGCCCGGTGGCGGCACAGGAGTGGGTTCAGCACGTCGAGTTCGACCCCGAGCTCGACCGGTGGTACCTCCGCTTCACCTGCGACGGGCGCGACGCCACCACCATCTACTTCGATCTCCGGCCCCGCTCCCTGCGGTACGAGGTCTACTTCATGCCCGATCCTCCCAAGAACCATCTGGAGTTGTATCGCTGGCTGCTGCGCCGGAACCACCACGAGCCTTACAGCGCCCGGTTCTCCATCGGGCCCGACGGGGACGTGTACCTCACCGGCCGGGTGCTGTACGACCACCTCGACGAGGAGGAGCTCGACCGCCTGATCGGCGTCTGTTACGAGACTGTCGAAACGTGGTTCCAGACCGCCATCACTCTGGGTTTCAAGTAGACCACGCGGCGATAAATCCTTTGCCAGCAAAGGAGACGCCGGGTTAGGGTGCACCTCGCCGCAACCGACGGGTGGCGGCGAGGCGAGGCCCGAGGTGCAGGCGGGGCCACTCCGTTCGGGGAAGTGCGGAGTAGCTCCAATGGTTCCTCGGGCCCGCCCGCGCCCGGGGGCACTGGGGTCTCCCCCGAAATCGATCCGGTACCCTCCGTTCGTGGCGACTCTGGCTCTGATCGGTGGCGGGAAGATGGGCGAGGCCCTCCTCGGAGGCCTCGTTGACGGCGGTTGGGACCCCGAGCACCTGGCGGTGGCCGAGGTCAGCGCCGAGCGCCGCCATGCCATCGAGGCTCGGTTCCCCAAGGCGCGGGTGGTGCCCAACCCCGCCTGGGCGGTGGCGGAGGCCGAGGTCGTGGTGCTGGCGGTGAAGCCGGGCGACGTTGCGCTGGCCCTGGAAGCGGCGGAACCCGTCCTCGAGCCCGGGGCGCTCGTCTTGTCGATCGCCGCCGGCGTCACCATCGCCGCCCTCGAGTCCCTCGTCCCCGGCCGGCCGGTGGTCCGGGCCATGCCGAACACGCCGGCGCTGGTCGGGCTGGGGGCGGCCGCCATCGCCGCCGGCCACCACGCCGGGGAGGAGCACCTGGTCCGGGCGGAGTCGATCCTCTCCGCCGTCGGGACCGTGGCCCGCGTCCCCGAGGGGCTTCTCGATGCCGTCACCGGCCTGTCCGGCTCCGGTCCCGCCTACGTGTTCCTGGTCGCCGAGGCCCTCATCGAGGCCGGGGTGCACGCCGGGCTACCGCGCCCGATCAGCCAGGCGCTGGTGATCCAGACCTTCCTCGGATCGGCCACCCTCCTGGCCCGGGGCCCCGAGGGCCCGGAGGCGCTGCGGGCGGCCGTGACGTCCCCCGGCGGCACCACCGCCGCCGGCCTCGCCGCCCTGGAGGCCCGGGCCGTCCGGTCCGCTTTCCTGGAGGCCGTGGCCGCCGCCACCGCCCGTTCCCGAGAGTTGGGCGAAAGTTGAGTCTCGCGTGGCCCGGGGGATCACGGCGCGTCGTGGCAACTGACGGTGAAGGTTTCACGCTTTGTGGTCATCCCACGCCTGTGCGGCGCGGAAACGCTCATGTGGCGCAACCCCCGCCCTAGACAACTGCGCTAACAGGGCGTACCCTCGGCTTGGCGGGTGGAGATAGGGGTGAACGCGTGGCGCAGTCGTTCGAGAAGGCGCGCTTCCTAACAGTTCAGGAAGTCGCGCAACTCATGAGAGTTTCGTCGATGACCGTCTACCGACTGATCCGGGCCGGTGACCTTCCCGCGGTGCGGGTGGGGCGCTCGTTCCGGGTACGGGACGTCGACGTCGACGGGTATTTGCAGTCGCGGTACACCCAAGCCGGCTGACGGCTCGGCTTCCGCTCCCGGGCCCGTCCGACCGCTAGCGTCGGACGGGTCACTCACCCCGCCGGGAGCGCGCCGTGCCCGAACACTCCGGTTCCGATCCTCCTGTCGTCTCGTTCCTCAGTGACTACGGCCTCACCGACGAGTTCGTCGGTGTCTGCAAGGCCGTGGTGTTGAGGGCCGCGCCCACAGCCCAGATCATCGACGTCACCCATAACATCCCGCCTTTTGACGTGCGGGCCGGGGCCCTGGCCCTGGCCCGCGCTGTCCAGTACCTCCCGCCCGGGGTGGTCCTGGCCGTCGTCGACCCCGGCGTCGGTACGGACCGGCGCGCCGTGGCGGTCGAGGTCGAGGCGGGGTTCCTGGTCGGGCCCGACAACGGTCTGCTGGCCCCGGCGGTGGCCATGCTCGGCGGGGCGATGCGGGTCGTGTCGCTGACCAACCCGGAGTACCAGCTCGAGGCCCCCGGCGCGACCTTCGGCGGGCGCGACATCTTCGCCCCGGCCGCCGGCTACCTGGCAGCCGGGACACCGATCGAGAGGCTGGGGGAGCTCGTCGACCCGATGTCGCTCATTCCAGGGATGGTGCCGTTGCCGACCGATGACAGCGGTAGGGCGGCCGGCGAGGTGCTGTGGGTTGACCGCTACGGCAACGCCCAGCTCAACATCGATCCCGGCGACCTGGCCGCGCTCGGCGTGGAGCCCGGCGGCGCCGTCGAGATCCGCTGCGGACATGACCGGCGCACCGGCCGCTGGGTCGGCTCCTACGCCGAAGCCGGCCCCCTCGAGCTGGCGGTGGTGGTCGACTCCTACGGCCTGGTGTCGCTCACGCTCGACCGCCGGGCCGCGGCCGAGGAGCTGGGCCTGCACGCCGGCTCGGCCGTCACGCTGGGTCCCGTCCCGCCCGGCGGGACGGGGGGTGTCCCCCCGACAAGTGCGGCGGGGGCCGCCAAAGGAAGGCCCGGCGCATGAGGTCGGGGACCGCCATCGTCCTCGGCGCCCTGCTGCTCCTGATCCTCGGTGCGGCCCTGATCCAGTTCGTCCTGATGGGGTAGGGCTAGCCCTCTTCGGTCAGAACAGCTCGCCGGCCAGGCGGCGGATGTCGCGCTCCAGGGTGGTGAGGCCCTCGATCTTCCCGACGCACAGGGAGACGCCGGCCGCGGCCGCTTCCTTCTGGAGCATGTCGTCGAGGTAGGCGGTGTAGAGGATGATCGCCTGGTCGGGCCGGTGGGCCCGGATCTCCCGGGCCGTCTCGATGCCGTCGAGGCCGGGCATCTTGTAGTCCACGACCACGACCTGGGGGTCGGCGTCGACGATCGAGTCGACCGCCTCGGTGCCGCTGGCCGCCTGCCCGACGATGTCGAAGCCCGACAGCTCGAGCATCTGCACCAGCATTTTTCGGACGTGGGCCGTATCGTCGACCACGAAGACCCGGACGGACATGCCAGGAAGTTACACCGCCGGGGTGCCCGGCCCCCGCTGGCAGCTCCTACGAGTCGAAGCTGCGGAGGCGCTCCAGCACCGACACGAGCAGGGCGGACGGGGCCCGGGGCGGATCGGCCGGGGCGGCCGGGGTCACTTCGGGGGTGGCCGGCGGGGGCGGGGTGACGGCGGCCGGGGGAGCGGGGGGCGGCACCGGGACCTGGATGGCGACCACCGGCGTGGGGGCGCTGCGCAACGGCCGCGGGACCGGCTTGGGGGCGGGGGGCTTCGGTGCGGAGGTCAAGGTTGAGACCGGGGCGCTGGTGGTCGGGCTCACCCGGGGGGCGGTGACCGGGGGCACCGTGACCGACACCGGCGCCTTGGCCGGCATGAGCTTCATGAACATCTCCGACACGTAGATGGTGCCGCTGCTCATGACGATGCCGATCC
>JAUZEX010000602.1 GCA_030838815.1 Actinomycetota bacterium | reverse complement strand
CCGATTCCTCGAGGGCGCCGAGATCGAGGTGTCGATCGAAGCTCCGGCCCAGCCCGCCAACGCCTCTCGCCGCGCCAGCGTTGCCGGCGCCCCCGTCTAGCCACCTCAGGCTGGTGACCCGGCTCGGATCAGCGCCTGAGGAGACCCGTCCCGCGCCGCCTGATCAGAGCGCCAGCTCGGCCAGCTTGCGGGCCAGGTCAGGTCTCGAGTTGACGCCGAGCTTGACGTAGACATTGGCCAGGTGGCCCTCGACCGTGCGGTAGCTGATGAACAGCCGGGTGGCGATCTCGGCCGATGTGAGGCGCTGGGCGGCGAGCCGGGCGACCTCCAACTCCCGGGCGGTCAGCGACGTCACCCCGAGGGCGACATCGGCCGCCCGCCGGCCGGCCCGGCCAAAGCTCTTCAGCTCGGTGAGCACCCGGTCCCGCCGCCAGGCCGCCCCGATCTCCTCGAAGACGGCCGCGGCCTCCTGCAGGGCGGTGAGGGCGGTGGTCTCGTGGCGGGCTTCGAGGGCGTGGCCCCGAGCCACCAGCGCCCGGCCGACGAACCCCCGATAGCCGAGCGGCCGGAGCCGGTCCAGGGCGGCGGCGGCCGGCTCGGCGGCCGCCGCCCGGTCGCCCCGGGCCAGGGCGGCCCACGCCGCCCCGAGGTCGGCCAGCGCCCGGTAGAGGTCCCGGTCGGTCCGGCCGGCGATCGTCGTCAGGCGCTCGACCGCGCCGCTGGCCGCCTCCACGTCGCCCGTCTCGGCGGCGACCTCGGCGAGGTCGACGAGCACCGGTGCGGCGAAGACGACCACGTCCTTGTCGACGAGGCCGTCGGCGGCGGTCCTGAGCGTGGCCAGCGCCTGGGGGAGGCGCCCGTCCCGCCAGGCGAGCACGCCCTGGGCATGGGTGAACACATCGGAGGCGAAGAACCACGCCCGGCCCCCATAGACCCGGCTGGCGGACTCAGCGTCGCGCCGGGCGTCGGCGGCCTCCTCCAGTTCGACCTCGGACAGGACGGCCACGGCCAGCCCGTGCCCTCGGCGCAGGCTCTGGTCGCCGGGGTTGATGGTGACTGCCTCCCGGGCGCAGTCCCGCCCGCCGCGGTAGTCACCGGCCAGCCACCGGACGTTGGACTCGAGCTCGAGGACGTTGGCGTCCCGCCAGGCGGTGTTGGCCGCTTTGGCCTCGGCGAAGGCGGCCAGTGACTCCTCGAGCCGGCCTTCGTAGCCGAGACACCAGCCGAGCGACATGAGAGCCCAGGTGACGCGGTAGTCCTGGCCGCGGCGCTGAGCCAGGGCGACGCTGCGGCGCAGGGCCTCCTCGCCGTCGGCGAAGCGGCCCCGGTAGAAGGCGGCGGTGCCCCGCACCCCGACCGCCCGGAGGGCGACGTGGTCGTCGCCGGCCGCTTCGGCCTCGGCCAGCACGGCCGCCGCCCCGTCCTCCAGGGCGGGCACGTCACCGGCCAGCCCCCGGGCGTAGGCCAGTTCCAGGGCGGCCAGGCCGGCGGCGCTGGGCTCACCGGCCTGCCGGTGGAGGTCGACCGCCGCCGCCGCCGCCTCGGCCGCGGCGGCCATGTCGCCCGTCCCCCAGGACAGGAAGCTGGCCAGCCGGCTCTTCACTGCTCCCCGGCGGGAGAGGTCGGGGCTCTCACCGAGCAGCGCGTCGATCTCCCGCAGGGCGGCCACGGCGGTGCGGGTGTCGGCGTCGGCCCGATGGTCGACGACCCACTCCGCTCCCTCGAACAGCGCGTCGGCCACCGCCAGCCACCGCTCGTCACGCGATGGGAGTAGCTCGACGAGAGCGGCCAGGACCCGCATGCCCTCCCGGTACGCGCCCCGCTCCTCGGCCTGACGCAGCGCCTCCTGCAGCACCTCGATGGCCTCGCCGTCGCCGGCGACTGCGGAGCGGGCGAAGTGAAGGGCGGCCTCGCCGAGGCGGCCGGCGATGAGGAGGACCCGGCCAACCTGGCGGTGAAGGGCGACGCGGCGGGCGCCGCCGATCCCGTCGTAGATGGTGTCGCGGATGACCGGGTGGGCCACCTCGTAGCCCACCCGATGAGCCCGCTCCTCCTCGGTCACCAGCCGTGTCCGGGTCAGGCGCCGGAGGACCGGCGAGAGGTCCTCCAGTGAGTGGTCGCTGAAGCGGGTGAGCTCGCCGAGCTCTACCCGCCCGCCCGCCACCGCCAGCAGCTCGAGGAGGGCGAGGTCGTCCCGGCCGAGGGTCCCGACATGAGCCCGGATCCGGGCCGTGAGCTCCTCGGGGTGGCGGCGCAGCCCGGGCCGGGCGACGCCCCCCTCCTCCCGCAGGGACCGCAGCAACCCGATGGCGTAAAGCGGGTTGCCCTGCGAGCGTTCGGAGATCCAGTCGACCACGTCCTTGCCCACCGCCCCGCCGATGACGTCCTCGGCCAGTTCCCGCAGCGGTTCGTCCCCCAGCGGTTCCACCTCGATACGGCGCAGGGCCCCCTCCTGCTCCAGGTCGAGGAGCACGCGGACGGGGAGGGGTTGGTCCGCCATCTCGCCGCTGCGGGCGGTGGCCAGGACGAGGGCGGGGGTGCGGGAGAAGTGCTGGGCCAGGAAATGGAGCAGGTCCCAGGAAGAGGCGTCGGCCTGGTGCATGTCGTCGAGGACCAGTACGACAGGCCGGCGCCGGGCCAGGTTCTGGATCAGCGTCCCGAGGCTCTGCAAGAGGCGGGACCGGTGCGGCTCCCGGTCCGGAAGGCTTCCCCGCACCGCCGCGACGCTGTGGAGCAGGCTGGCCAGATCGTCGAGCGGGCCCCCGCACAGCTCCCTGATCTCCTTGGCGGGGAGATCACGGAGGTGGCTGTCGAGCGCCTCCGCCCACAGCCCGAACGAGGCCACGGCGCCGAGCGGCCGGGCCCGGGCCGACAGGGTCGTGGCGGCGTCGACGTGGCGGGCGACGGTGTCCTCCGCCAGGCTCGTCTTACCGAGACCGGCGTCGCCGCTCAGCAGCACGCACCGCAGCTCGCCGCTGGCGGCGCGCTGCCACTCGGCCTCCAACACGGCTACTTCCGGCGCCCGCCCCACCAGCCTCGTCTTCTCGCCCATTTCCCTCCCGGCGACTCGACACGAGGATACGCCTCGGGCAATACGCCGTTCTCGACCCCGACCAGGGTCTCGAGGCGATCGGTCAGGATGTTGCGGGCCCACCCCCAGGTTCCGTTGCAGCTGGTCGAACCGGCGCGGGCCGCGCACCCATCCTCGAAGCCAGACGAGTACGACCGCTTCCGCCGGGGTAGCGGGGACCAGAGCCGAGGGCCGAGGAGGCGCGATGCGAGCGATGGTGTACAGAGG
>JAUZEX010000601.1 GCA_030838815.1 Actinomycetota bacterium | reverse complement strand
GATCGGGTTCCAGTCCGCCATGCCTGCGGACCCGTGGGGCGACGGGCCGCTTCTCCCCCGGGCCTGGCGGCCGGACCGGGAGGAACCGGGCGACGGCGACGGGCACCGCTGGGTGGTCGTCGACCCCGCCGGCCATCTCCGCCTCACCGACGGCACGGACATCGCTCTCCGGCCGATCCTCCCCGGCGACGGCGCCCTGCTGGCGGCCGGCTTCGCCCGGCTGTCGAGCCAGAGCCGGTACCGGCGCTTCCTCTCCCCGATCCCCCGTCTGACCGATTCGATGCTGGCCTTCCTCACCGCGGTGGACGGCCACCACCACCGGGCGTTCGGGGCGCTGGTCGACGAGCCGGCCGGACCGATCGGGGCCGGCGTCATGCGCTGGGTCCGCACCAACGCCGATCCGGTGGTGGCGGATCTGGCCATCACGGTGATCGACGACTACCAGGGGCGCGGTCTCGGCGGGCTGCTGCTCGACGTCGCCGTCCTCGACGGCATGGCCCACGGCCTCGACCGCTTCGAGGGCCTCGTCCTCGGCGAGAACATCTCCTCCCGCCGGATGCTGGCCCGGGGTGGCGCCACCCTCAGGCCCGACGGCGGCGGTGTCTTCGCCTACCGGCTCCCTCTGCGGCCCCGGATCGAGGCGCTGGGGGACTCCCCGCTCCCGGCCCTGGTCGCCGCCCTGGCCCGCCGCTCCGGAATTCCTGCGGGAGGTTTGGCCGCGGCCCGTCGGGTGGCGCCGTAGTCTGCCCGCCCATGACGGATGCGCCTTCGCCGGCCGGGGCCGGGCCGATCGCGCTGGTCGGGAGCGGCGAGTTCCTGCCCGCCATGGAGGCCGTGGACGCCGCCCTGCTGGCCGGCCGCCCGGCCCGGGCCGTGTTCCTGCCGACGGCCGCCGGGGAGGAAGGGCCCGAGCGGGTCGCCTACTGGCTCCGCCTCGGGACCGACCACTACCGGCGGCTCGGCGCCGAGCCCGTCCCCCTCGCAGTGCTGGACCGGCGCGACGCCGACGACGAGAAGCTGGCCGCCCAGGTGGAGGGGGCGGGCCTCATCTACCTGTCGGGCGGGAACCCGGGCTACCTGGCCGACACCCTGCGGGGCACCGCCGTGCTGGACGCCCTCCTGGCCGCCTGGCGGGACGGGGCCGCCCTGGCCGGGTGCTCGGCCGGCGCCTGCGCCCTCACCGCCGTGGCCGACGACACCCGCACCGGCGCTCCCCGGCCGGGACTGGCGGTGGTGCCGGGCCTCGTCGTCCTCCCCCACTTCGACCGCATCGAGCAGTGGCGGCCGGGAATCGTGGCCGCCCGGGCCACCGGTATCGGCCCCGGGCAGACCCTGGTCGGGATCGACGAGGAGACTGCCCTCATCAGCAACAATGCCGGCCTTATCAGCGACAATGCCGGCCTCATCAGCCACGACGCCGGCGGCTGGACGGTCGAGGGTTGCGGGCAGGTATGGCTCCTGGCCCCGGACGGGCGCCGGACCGGACATGCCGCCGGGGCCCGGGTGGCGTTCGCGCCCGGGGCGGGGAAATAGTTTCCGACGGATCCTCAAGTACCGGGCGGTTTGGTCCGATCACCTCGATCGAGGCTATCCACACGTCTGGGAGGACAACTGCAATGGCCGACAACGAGCTCCTCACGCCGAGCGAGGTTGCCGTGATGTTCAAGGTCAACCCCAAGACCGTCACGCGCTGGGCGCGTGCGGGCAAGATTTCGGCTGTCCGCACTCTCGGTGGCCACCGCCGCTTCCGGGCGTCGGAAATCCGCCGGTTCCTCGCCCAGGTCGAAGAGCTCGGGGCGTAACACCCGGACTTCCGGGCTATCCCCCCAGCTCTACCGGGCTCCCGGCGTCCGGCGCGAACGTGCCATACGCCGGACCAGGAAGCGGAGCGACGGTTGCATCGGGCGCCCGGGTTGCACCGGGCGGGCCGACGGCGGTCGACGGTTCGCTTGCGTCGTTTCTCCCACGGTTGCCGATTCTGCCCGATGTGGCCGGGTTCGGCGAGTGGGACGAATCACGCAAAGTGGGACAGAACGGGCAGTTCGCCGGAGTTTTGGTTTCAAAAGTCAGAAGTCGGCGGCCACGGCCCCTCCCCCGATACGGGGAACCCGATGGTGACACCCGCTCCGACCCGTCCCGGCCCCCCTACTGTTGGGCGGCTGACGGTCGGGGAGGAATGGGGCTCATGGCGCTGGAACGGGAAGGGCTCGACGAGGCCGCCGCGGTCCTGAAAGGGATCCAGGAGGAAGTCGGCGACCGCCCGAAGCCGAAGATTCCCGACGACGAGCAGGCCTGGCTCGGCCACGTGGCCGCCGTCACCGACGACGTCGAGGGTCTCGAGGCGTCGGGTTGGCTGTGCGTCGTCGCCGCCCTGACCCTCTGGGGACCGCGGACCCAGGCCGACGCCGCCGCCCTCGCCTCCTACGTCGCCGAGGCGGAGGGGGGCGACCAGAAGGAGCTCACCGAGGTCCTCACGCCCGTGGTGGAACGGTGGCAGGCCCTGGACGTGATCGACGACCAGGGCCGGCTCACCGACCTCGGCTGGTGGGGCCTGTCCGAGGCGTTCGTGCAGGCCTGGAGCTAGAGGCAGGCCTGGAGCTAGAGGCTCGCCTCGATGGCGGCCGCCACCGTGGCCCAGGCCGCGGCGGCGGGGTCGATCAGGTCGAAGTGGCCTCCGGCCTCGAGTTCGATGAGCGTCACCTCGTCGCCGGCCGACCGGGCGGCGGCGACGTAGTCGACGGTCTGCGACAGGGGGACGACGTCGTCGTCGAGCGCGTGGGCGAGGAGCTGGGGCACGCCGATGGGCAGGCGGGCGATGGGAGAGGCGTCGGCCAGGGCGGCGTCCGGCCCGGCGTCGCCGCCGTCGAGGAGCCGGGCGACCGAGCCGCCGCCGATCCGGTCGGCCATGGCCTGACGGAGATCGGCGATGGTGGCCAACCCGACGACCAGGGCCGGGTGGACCGACGCCCGCCGGCGCCGGGCCGCCACCCACAGGGCAAGCTGGGCGCCGGCGGAGTGGCCGAGGACCGCGACCCGTCCGAGGTCAAGGCCGTAGACGGGGGCGAGGGCGACGAGGTGCTCGGTGGCCCGGCCGGCGTCGTCCCCGGAGGCGGGCCACCCGCCGCCGGCGCCCACCCGGCGGTACTCGGCGTTCCAGGCCGCGATCCCCCGCCGGGCGAGGTCGACGGCGAGGCCGTCCATCAGGTCGCGTTCCCAGGCGTGGTACCAGAACCCGCCGTGGAAGAGGACCGCCACCGGGTGCGGACCGGGACCGTCCGGGACCCACAGGTCGCCTGCCTGGCTCGGTTCGGGCCCGTAGGCCAGCGTGTCGGGGACCTGCGTCCGGCGGCGGGCCAGGTACAGGACGGCGTGACGGCCGGTGTCGGGGCCCCGCCCGTAGAGGAGCCGCGCCCCGGCCGCCACGAGCGGGGTCTTCTCGGGCCGGGGGACGCTCTGGCGCACGTTGGCGGGCTCGACGGCCACCACCGGGAGCGCGGCGGCCGCCACCGCCTCGGCCAGCCCGCCGGCCTCGAGGCCGGCGGGTCCGGGGGCGATGACGATGCCGGCCGGCCCGGCCCGGGTGGCGACCCCGGCGAGGACGACCGCCGGGTCGCCGGAGCGCACGTCCACCTCGACGCCGGCGTCCGCTCCCCACTCGATGCACTGCTCCCCGTCGAGGCCGGGGCCGGGGACGACCACGATGCGGGCGGTCACGGCCCCTCGGGGGCGGGACGGAGGAGGGCACGGGCGATGATCGTGCGCTGGATCTCCGATGTGCCCTCGTAGATGCGTGGGGCCCGCACCTCCCGGTAGAGGTGCTCGAGGGGATGCCCGGCGACGAGGGCTCGGGCGCCGAGGATCTGCACCGCGGCGTCGACGACGAACTGGGCCGTCTCGGTGGCGTAGAGCTTGGCCATGGCCGCCAGTCTGGTGACGTCAGGCGCCCGATCCTCGTCATAGGCGCGGGCGGCTTCGTAGACGAGCAGGCGGGCGGCCTGCGTCCGGGTGGCCATGTCGGCCAGAGTGTGCGACACCGCCTGGAAGTCGCCGATCGTCCGCCCGAAGGCCCGCCGCTCCCGGGCGTGGGCCACGGCCCGGTCGATGGCGGCCTCGGCCATCCCCACGGCGAAGGCGCCGACGCTCGGGCGGAAGAGGTCGAGCGTCCGCATGGCCACCCGGAACCCGCCGCCCACCTCGCCCAGCACGTCGTCGGGGCCCACCGCCAGCCCGTCGAACACCAGCCGGCCGATGGCGTGGGGGGCCAGCATCTCGATCGGCTCTCCGGAAAGACCGGCGGCGCCGCCGTCGACCACGAAGGCGGTGACTCCTCGGGCGCCGCCCTCCGGGGACGTGCGGGCGAAGACCGTGTAGACGTCGGCATCGGGGGCATTCGAGATCCAGGTTTTCTCCCCTGACAGGCGCCACCCGGCGCCGTCGGGTTCGGCGGCCAGCGTCAGGGCGGCGGCGTCGGTCCCGGCCCCCGGTTCCGAGAGGGCGAACGCCGCCACCGCCTCGCCCCGGGCCACGGCCGGCACGACGCGTCGGCCCAGCTCCGGCGAGCCGGACTGGACCACCGGATACGTGCCGAGCCCCTGGAGGGCGAGCGCTGTCTCCGCCTCGGTGCACTCCCGGGCCAGCGTCTCCCGCAGCCGGCACAGCTCGGTGGCCGACACGCCGTCGCCGCCCGTCCCCCCGAGCGGGGTGGGGAACAGCCGGCCGAGCAGCCCGCTGTCGCCCAGGGCGCGGACCAGCGGCCGGTTGACCCGGCCCGGGACTCCGGCCGCGGCCAGCGGGGCGAACACCTCCCGGGCCAGCCGGCGGACCTCGGTGTCGTCCATCGAGCCGGACGTTGGCGAGCCAGACATTGGAGCGAGGCTACGGCGCCGACGCCCGGCGTGGCAGCATGAGCGGCCATGCGGATCGGGGTCGGACTGCCGACCAGCACGCCCCCTGTCGGAGGTCGCCACCGCGGACCCGAGTTGCTGGCCTGGGCCACCCGGGTCGAGGCCGGCCCCTTCGACAGCCTCGGCGTCACCGACCGGCTCGTCTACGACTGCACCGACCCGATGGTGGCCCTGGCCGCGGCGGCGGCGGTCACGACCCGGCTGCGGCTCGTGACCATGGTCGTGATCGGGCCGATCCGGCCGGCGGCGGTGCTCGCCGCCCAGGCCGCCTCCCTCGACGCCCTCTCCGGCGGACGGGTCACCCTCGGGGTGTCGCTCGGCGCCCGCCCCGACGACTACGACGCCGCCGGCGCCCAGTGGCGCAACCGGGGCCGGCAGCTGTCCGACGAGCTGGCCGCCATGCGCGACATCTGGGAGGGCACCACCGTCGGGCCCCGGCCGGCCAGTCCGGGCGGGCCCGATCTGCTGGTCGGGGGCGGGAGCGGCGCCGCCTTCCTGCGGGCCGCCCGCCTGGCCGACGGCTACGTCCACGGCGGGGGGCCGCCCCGGGCCTTCGCCGCCGCCGCCGGCCGGGCCCGGGCCGCCTGGGCCGACGCCGGCCGGCCCGGCGAGCCGCAGCTGTGGGGCCAGTCGTACTTCTCCCTCGCCGACCCCGACGCCGGCGCCGCCTACCTGCGGCATTACTATGCCTTCACCGGCCCGGTCGCCGGGCAGGTGGCGGCCGGGCTCCTCGATTCGCCGAAGGCGATACGGGAACAGGTGGCGGGCTACGCCGAGGCCGGCTGCGACGAGCTGGTGCTGCTCCCGGCCACGTCGGATCCGTCGGAGCTCGACCGGCTGGCGGACGCCCTCGGCTGATGGAAGCGTCGTGAAGGTCGGGATCTGCGGGGGCGGGCCGGCCGGGTTGTACCTGGCCGTCC
>JAUZEX010000578.1 GCA_030838815.1 Actinomycetota bacterium | reverse complement strand
TGGACCGCCCAGGCACTGGCCCGGGCCCGCCAGCTGCCGGCCACGATGACGGAGATGCACTACGCCGCCGGCCTGGACCGGGTCGAGGGCCGGCTGCTGGCCGGCGACCTCGACGGCGCCGCCGCCGGCCTGGCCGAGGTCGGCGGCATCACCGGCTGGTCCGGCGGCCACGCCTGGCACCACCGGCAGCGCCTCGGCGTGCTCTCGGCCCGCTTCGCCCTCGACGGCGGGGAACCCGACCGGGCGGCCGAGGCCGCGGCGGCCGTGATCGCCGACGCCGACGAGCGCGGCACCGCCCGCTACCACGCCCTGGCGGTACTGGCCGCCGCCCGGGCGCGGCTGGCCGTCGGGGACCCCGTGGACCACGACGTCCTCGACGGCGTCCTCGGCCGGCTCGACCGCCTGGCCGGCCTGGAGGCGTGGCGGCTCACCGCCGAACTGGCCGCGGCGGCCGGCGCCGACCGGTGGTGGCGCGACGCCGAGCGGCGGGCCGGTTCGCTGATCGCCCACGCCGGCCAGCACGCCGAGGGGCTGCGCCGCTTCGTCGGGTCGACCTTCGCCGCTCTCGGCCGCTCCTCGTAGAGCCCGCCGCCTGGCACCAGCGCAACACGTCGCGAGAGCCGAGCGGGGACGACCGGTTCCCGCAACGTGTCGCGTTCACGGTCAGCGGCCGGCGGCGAGGAAGATGACGCGCCGGACGAGCGGCTCCGGGTCGGCGCCGAGTTCCTCGACGGCCCGCTCGACGATGCGGTCGCGAGCGGCCGAGTCGAGGGCGGCCACGAAGCCGGCGCACTGCGCCAGGCCCAAGCGCCAGGCGACCATGTCGGCCGGGCCCAGTTCGGGGAAGGGGACCTCGTGCCGCTCGACGAGCAGGGGTCGCAGCCCGCCGCGCTCGACGGCTTCCGTCGCCCCCTCGACGGTGCCCCACGCCGCCATCGAGGCCTTCAGCCGCGGGTACCACTCCGGGGGTTTCCACCCCGCCTCGGCCAGCGCCACCTCGACGGCGGCCTTGGCCGGATGGTCGTCGTCGGCGGCGTACGTCGACGCCAGCAGGGTCCGCCCGACCCGACCCGCCTCCCGCACCCCGGCCGACGGGTCGTCGAGGTGGTTGAGGGCGAAGGCGGCCAGCACGACGTCGAAGGCGCCGTCGGCAAACGGCAGGCAGAGCGCATCGGCGACGACGGCCGCCGGGCGGCGGGCCCGGTCGTGCTGCAGCATTCCGAGGGCGAGATCGGCCGCCAGGAGATGGGCCCCCACCGCGCCCGCCGCCTGGGAAGCGAGGCCGGTGCCGGTGCCGAGATCGAGCACGAGCCGGCCGGCCAGCGGCACCGGGCAGAAGGCGACGAGGACTTCGGCGAGGCGGCCGTAGACCAGGGCGGGCCCGCCCGCCCAGGACGAGGCCCCGGCGGAGTAGGCGGCGCCCAGCCTTGTCATAGAGGCAGCGTTGTCATAGAGGCAGCATCATCAGCGAACCAGCGTCATCAGGAAACCAGCGTCGTCACAGCAGCCGTGCTCCCTCGACCGCCCGGTCGCACCACCAACCGAACTCTTCGTCGGTGCCGAACGCCTTCTCCCAGCCGAACAGCACGACGGCCCCCAGCAGGCACAACCCGAGCTGGCGTTCCCACCAGGCCGCCGTGTCGACGCCGTGCCGCTCCAGCGCAGCGCGGAATGCGGCGATGGCGTCCTCTTTGCCGTGGGGCAGGCGTCCGCTGTTGATGGCCAGATACCAGCCGAGCTCGAAGCAGATGGGCCCGGCGCCGCAGTACGTCCAGTCGAGGAGGATCGTGCGGCCGTCGGCACCGAGGCCGACGTTGCCCAGCTTCCAGTCGCCGTGCAGGAAGGTCGAAGGGGTGGTGGCGGCGCCGTCGACCAGCGGACGGGTGTCGCGGCGCAGCGCCTGCACCGCGTCGGAAACCGCCCGGGGCGCCCGGGCCGCGAAGCGCTCCCAGCCCTCCTTGGCGATGCGGGGCACCGGGTCCGGGAACCCCCGGGCCTCCTCGGCGGCGATGCAGGCGTCGTTGAAGGCGATCCAGCGGTTGGCCGGCGGCAGCAGCCCGACGTCGTCGGTCCACCCCCACATCCGGGCGCCGAGGGCGGCGAGGTCGTCGAACAGCTGGAGGTGGTGCTCGAGCGGCAGTGGGTCGTCGCCGGCCGGCACCATCGCCGGCCCGACGTCGCGCATCAGCAGGGCGCCGCCGAGCCCGTCCCGACCGAGCCCGGCCGCCACGGCGACGGTGGCATGGTCGATCCGTTCGCCGAGCACGTCCATGAGCCCATGGCGCCACACGTCGACGGGAATGCACGTCGTCTCCCCGAAGAAGCGCATCGTCCAGTCGTGGTCGACGTGGACGTGCTTGAGGATGTGCGCCTCGCCGCCGATCACCACCCGCTCGAACCCGACGCCCGACTTCGAGTCGCTGTGCAGGAACGGCCGGCGGGAGGTGGCGCCGTCGAGCAGCTCCTCGACCGACGCCGCCACCGGTCGCGGCGTCGGCTTCATGGTGCGCACGTCAGCCAGCATTGCCCGCCGCCTCCATCTCCGCCAGCAGCGTGGCCGGCCACCGCCCGCCGCACCACATGTGGTCGTGGGCGATGCGCCCCTCGCCATCGAGTTCGAGCACATGGGCCTGTCGGGCGGCGTGGGGCACGCCGTTCTCGACCCACGTCACGGTCAGCTCGACCACCTCCCCGTTGGCGGTGGCATGGCGCCGAACCTCCTCGAGTACGCCCGGGTCCCGAAACCAATCGCGGAACTGCGCCTCGACCGCCGGGGCGCCGGTGGTGGAGAACCGCCATCCGGGAACCACCGCGTCGAGCACCGCCCCGGCGGCCCAACACCCCGGTTCGTGCCGCCCGCAGATCGAATCGAGGAACAGGTCGATGGCCGTGGAAGTCGTCGTATCGCTCATGGCTGCATCGTCGCCCGCCCCTCTTGCAGGGCCCTTGCAGGCCCGGATGCAAGGAAGGAGCCGGCGGGGCCTAGGCCGCCAGGCGCAGGCGAGCCAGGTGGCGGAGGTAGACCACGCCTTCCTTGAGGGAGGCCTTGGAGTCTCCGGCGAAGCGGGGGGCGAACTTGTAGCCGACCTCGGCCCGGCGCAGGGCCGGGTTCCGGGCCAGGATCTCGAGCAGGATCTTGAACCCGGTGGGGTGGAGCGCCTCGGGGTCGAGGGCGGAGCGGCGCACGAGGAAGAAACCGCTCATCGGGTCGCTCACGCCCCGCAGGCACCGGGGGAACGCCCGGCGGGCGGAGGCGGCGAAGCTGCGGGAGATGACGTCGCGGGCGGCCCCGAGGCCGGCCCGGTCGCCGCCGCAGCGGTTCCGGGTGGCGCAGACGATGTCGGCGCCGGCCAACTCGCCTTCGGCGAAGAGGGCGGCGAGGACCTCGGGCGGATGCTGGAGGTCGGCGTCCATGACGGCCAGCCACTGGCCGCGGGCCCGGCGGAAGCCCTCCACGACTGCCCCCGACAAACCCCCGTCCCGCAAGCCCGGCTCCCGGTGGACGAGGTCGACGGGGAAGTCGACGCCCCGGGCCAGGTAGGCGACCGTCGCCGGGGTGTCGTCCTCGCTGTCGTCGACGAAGATCACCTCGCCGAGCACGCCGGCCGGGAGCCGCCCGAGCCGGACCAGCAGCTCGGAGATGTTGGCCGCCTCGTTGCGGGTGGGCACGATCAGCGACACCGCTCCGGTCAGCTCACTCCGCTCCATGGTCAGGTGATCGACGGGCCGGATTTCGCGCTTGAGCAGCCCCGACGGTACGTAGAGGGGCAGACACTCCGGGGCTTAATGAGCGAGGGTCTTACCGGGTAGAACCCGCGACACCTCGTAGATCGAGTCGACCCGGCGCACGGCGGCCAGGATCGAGTCGAGGTGCCCGGGGTCGGACAGCTCGAAGTCGAAGTGCAGCGTCGCCACCCGGTCGGCCGTCGTGTGGGTGGCGCAGGAGATGATGTCGACGTGGTGTTCGGCCAGCACCTGGGCCACATCACGGAGCAGCTTGGACCGGTCCAGAGCCTCGATCTGGACCGAGACGACCCAGCTGCCCGAGCTTTCCCCGTCCCACTCGACCTCGATGAGCCGGGAGCTCTGGCTCGTGAGGCCGGCGGCGTTGGCGCAGTCGGCCCGGTGCACCGACACGCCCCGGCCCCTCGTCACGAAGCCGATGATCTCGTCGCCCGGCACCGGCGTGCAGCAGCGGGACAGGCGCACCAGGACGTCGTCGAGCCCTTCGACGTGGACACCGATCTTGCCGTGCGCCCCCCGGGTGCGGCGCCGGGGTCGGGTGGCGGTGGTGGAGATCTGCTCCTCGCCGCCCCGCATCTCCCGCTGGATCCGCTGGGCCACCGCCTTGGCCGCCACGTGACCTTCGCCGACGGCGGCGTGGAGCGCTTCGAGGTCGGCGTAGTTCATGGCCACCGCGACCTTGGCCAGGATCGAGCTGCCGGCCAGCTTCTGGACCGGCAGGCTCTCCTTGCGGAGAGCCTTCACGAGCTCCTCGCGCCCGGTCTCGATGGCGTCCTCCCGGCGTTCCCGGGAGAACCACTGGCGGATCTTGGACCGGGCCCGGGGGGTCTGGACGAACCGCAGCCAGTCCCGGGACGGGCCGGCGCCGGCCACCTTGGACGTGAAGATCTCGACGGAGTCCCCCGACGCCAGCGAAGAGTCGAGGGGGACGAGCCGGCCGTTGACCCGGGCGCCGATGCAGCGGTGCCCGACCTCGGTGTGGACCGTGTAGGCGAAATCGACGGCGGTGGCCCCGGCCGGCAGCGTCACGACGTCGCCCTTGGGGGTGAAGACGAAGACCTCGTCCTGCTCGAGGTCGACCTTCAGGACCTCCATGAACTCGGTCGGGTTCGAGGTCTCCTGCTGCCAGTCGACCAGGCGCTGGAGCCAGCCGAGGTCCTCCTGGGGGGACCGGTTCTCCTTGTACCCCCAGTGGGCGGCGATCCCGAACTCGGCCCGCTGGTGCATCTCCTTGGTGCGGA
>JAUZEX010000577.1 GCA_030838815.1 Actinomycetota bacterium | reverse complement strand
AGACGACTGAGGGCGAAGTTCACCATGATGAACAGCGCGCCGATCAGCAGGTAGAGCTGCAGCGGGTTCCCGAGACTCTGTACGGCGAAGTTGCCCCGGCGGAGCAGCTCCTCGTAGCTGATGAAGGCCCCCAGCGACGTGTCCTTCAGGATCACGACGACCTGGCTGATCAGCGCCGGGAGCATGATGCGGAAGGCCTGGGGCAGGAGGATGAGGCGCAGCGCCGCTCCCCGGCTCAGGCCGATGGCGTACGCGGCCTCCGTCTGGCCCCGGGGGAGGGCGGACACGCCGGCCCGGATGATCTCGGCGATGACGACGGCGTTGTAGGCCGTCAGGCCGATCACGAGGTACCACCGCAGCGACAGGTGGACGCCGACCTCGGGGAGGACCCGGCTGGCGAAGAAGATGGCCATGACCACCGGCACCCCTCGCAGCAGCTCGATCAGCGACACGACGAGCCAGCGGTACCAGGGGCGGGCGGTGATCCGGGTCACCGCCAGCACCGTGCCGAGGACGAGCGAGAAGGCCATCGCCCAACCCGCCGCGGCCAGCGTGGCCCGCAACCCGCCCCACAACGACCGCCACAGCGGCCCGAAGTTCGGGTCGGACGGGTTGAGCAGCGGACCCCACTTCTCCCCCGCGAACTGGCCGTTGTCGGACAGCCGCAAACCGACGAGCACCGCCAGCCCGGCCAGCACCACGCCGGCGACGACGCTTCCCACGAGCACCCGGCGCCGACCCCGGGGCCCCGGGACGTCGAAGAGGACAGCCGTCATCGGGACAGCGCCACCTTCCGTTCCAGGAGCTGGAGCGAGAGGCCGGCCGGGATCGTGATGGCCAGGTAGCCGAGAACCACACCGGTCAGCACCGGCAGGGCGGCGAAGCCCTGGGCGCCGGTCAGCGTCTGCCCGACGTTGTACAGCTCGCCGCCCACCCCGAAGGCGCCGACGATGGCCGAGTTCTTGACCATGGCGATGATCACGCTGCCGAGCGGCGGCACGACACTCCGCAACGCCTGGGGCAGCACCACGAAGCGGAGCGACTGCCCGAACCGGAGCCCGATGGCCCGCGCCGCTTCCGCCTGCCCGTTGGGTATGGCGTTGATCCCGCTCCGGACGGCCTCGCAGACGAAGGCGGCGGTGTAGACGATCAGTCCGGCGACGGCGAAGCGGTAGTAGCTCTGGCGTATCCCCACTTCGGGCAGCCCGAAAGCGACGAAGAAGAGCACCACGGTCAGCGGGCAGTTGCGGACCAGGGTGACGTAGGTGGTCCCCGTCCACCGCAGTGGGGGTACCGGCGACACCCGGAAGGCGGCCAGCAGCGTGCCGAGCACGAGTGCCCCGGTCCCCGCCCACAGGCAGATCCCGAGGGTCTTGGCGAAGCCGTGCCAGTAGAGGTCGAAGTGGTCGACGACGACGTGCATCAGGCGCCGCGGTTCAGACGCCCCGGATCAGACACAGGGATCGGCCGGCGGCAGGGCCGGGGCCCCGCCGGCCACCTTGCCCGCGGTCTTGTCCCAGGCCGCCTGATACCGACCGTCGCTGACCGCCTTCTGCAGCACCGAGTCGATGAACTGGCAGAACTTCACGTCGCCCTTCTTGATGCCGATCCCGTAGGGCTCGGAGGTGAACGGCTTCCCGACCAGTTTGAACGCTCCGCCGCTCTTGTCGATGAGGCCGAGGAGGATGACGTTGTCGGTCGTCACGACGTCGACCTGCCCGGTGCGCAGCGCATCGCCGCATTTCGAGTAGACGTCGAAGAGGACGAGCTGCGCCGGGTCGACGTAGGCCTTGATCTTCTCGCCCGGCGTCGAGCCGGCCACCGAGCACACCTTGGCCTTGGCCGCCTTCAGTGATTCGGGGCCGGTGACCGTGGCGTTGTCCTTCTTGACCATGAGGTCCTGGCCGGCGACGTAGTAGGGGCCGGCGAACGACACGCGCTCCTTGCGGGTGGGGTTGATGGTGTAGGTGGCCACCACCAGGTCGACGGCGCCCTGGGCGATCTTCTCCTCCCGCACGGCGGACGGTGTCTCGACCCAGGCGATCTTGCTCTCCGGGATGCTGAGCCCGCCGACGATGATCTTGGCGACCTCGACGTCGAAGCCCTCCGGCTGGCCGGACAGGCCCTTGAGCCCGAAGAGCGGCTGGTCGAACTTCGTGCCGATCGTGACTTTCTGGGCCGCGTTGAGCGCCGCCATGGTGGTGCCGGCCTCGAAGGTCGAGGGCTTGGCGCCGACCTCGGTCCTGGTGCTCTTGCCGCTGCTGCATCCGGCCGCCAGCGCGAGGGTGGCGACCAGGACGGCGACGGGCCAACGGACTGCTCGCATCCTGGACCTTTCCTTTAGTGGGCGAGGATCTTGGACAGGAAGTCGCGGGCCCGTTCGCTCTTCGGGTGGGCGAAGAACTCCGACGGAGCGGCCTGCTCGACGAGGCGGCCCTCATCCATGAACACCACCCGGTCGGCCGACTGGCGGGCGAAGCCCATCTCGTGGGTGACGACCACCATGGTCATGCCGTCGCGGGCGAGTTCCTTCATGACGTCGAGCACCTCGTTGATCATCTCCGGGTCGAGGGCCGAGGTCGGTTCGTCGAACAGGAGGACCTTGGGATCCATGGCCAGGGCCCGGGCGATGGCCGCCCGCTGCTGCTGGCCGCCCGACCGGTGGGCCGGCATCTTGTCGGCCTGGGCGGCGATCCCGACCCGGTCGAGAAGCGCCCGGGACCGGCGCTCGGCCTCCGCCCGGGGTTGGCGGCGGACCTTGACCGGGCCGAGCATCACGTTGTCCAGCACCGTTTTGTGGGCGAACAGGTTGAACGACTGGAACACCATGCCGACGTCGGACCGCAGCGCAGCCAGCTCCTTGCCCTCCTCGGGCAGCGGGACCCCGTCGAGCAGGACCCGTCCGGAGTCGATCGTCTCCAGGCGGTTGATGACCCGGCACAGGGTCGACTTCCCCGAGCCGGACGGGCCGAGGACCACCACCACCTCGCCCCGCTGGATCTCCAGATCGATGTCGACCAACACGTGGAGGGCACCGAAGTACTTGTTGACCTGCTCCAGGACCACGAGCGGCCGGGCCGACGGGGGCACGTCAGCGGCTGTTCCCGCCTCCTCGCCGTCCCTGGTCATCGGCCGAATACTACGGGCCCCGGGCCGGAACCGGCCGCCTCGCCGTCAGCCTTGGATGGCGGACCGCTCCTGGGCGAGGGTGACGCGATCGGGGTCGGCGCCCAGACCGATGAGCAGGGCCCGGAAAAGGGACTCCCAGGCGGCGGCGCCCACGTCCGGGGCGGGGAAGAGCCGTTCCAATTCGAGGCTGACCTGGCCATGGACCCCGGTCCACAGGGCGATGAGCATGGGCACCGGGTCGCCTCTCGGGAGGGTGCCCTGCTCGACGCAGCGGGCCACCATCTCGGCGCAGTAGGCGAAGATGTCAGCCGTCCCCCGGGGGTTGTCGTCGAAAAGGGACAGGCGGCCGCTCTGGAAGGCCACCCGGTACAGGTGGGGGTTGGCGAGGGAGACGGCCCGGTAGGTCCGGCCGATCCCGATGAAGTCGGCGAGGGCGTCACCGGTCCGGGGCACGGCCCGGAGGGCGGCGGCGAACCGGCTGATGAACTCGTCGGCCGTCGCCGCCACGAGGTCGTCCTTCCCGGAGAAGTTGCTGTACAGCGCCATGGTCGAGGTCCCCACCTCGCGGGCGAGGCGGCGGACCGTGAGGGCGCTCGGCCCCTCGGCGGCAAAGATGCGGGCGGCGGCCTCGAGGAGCCCGGCCCGTCCGTTGGAGGGGTTGACGGCTGCCATAACGCCGTTATAGTACCCGGCTATAACAGCGTTATGACGCAAGGGGGAGAGTCATGGCACGGGTGAACCGCCAGACGGTGGACCTCTCGGAATATCCCGACCTGGTGGTGATCTACCTCGGGATGCAGGTGTACTCGCTGCGGGGATTGCTGGCCCTCGGCAAGCTCATGCTTCAGATCCGCAAGTCGAGGAAGGCCGAGCCCGACGGACTGCTGGCCCATGAGGACTTCGCCTTCGCCCAGTTCCCCCTCCATGTCGCCTTCCGCCAGTACTGGCGCGACTTCGACTCGCTCGAGGCCTGGACCCGCCAACCACCGCACGGCCAGTGGTGGCGGGACTTCCTGGCCGACACCAAGGGGACCGGTTTCTGGCACGAGACCCATTCGATCCGGGGCGGAATCGAAGCGGTCTACGACGACATGCGGCCCGTCCCCGGGCTCGGGACCTTCGCGCCGGTCGTGCCCGCCCGCGGCGCCATGTTCTCGTCCCGCGGCCGGCTCTCCGGTGAGGCGTCCAAGGTCCCGCCGGCTGTCACCGAGGAGGCCCTGGCCTGATCGGGGCTCACGTCCGGGCGTCCATTTCCAGGAGGCGACTCCGCAGCCGGTCGAGGACGCCGGGAGCGAGGCCGGCGGCGAGCGCCCAGCCCACCGGTCCTCCGTGGTCGTCGAGCTCGGCGAGGAAGCCGGCCATGATCGCGGGCCGGGTGTCGAGCAGCGGGCTGTCCTCCGGAAGGTCGGCGAAGTCGGCCCGGCCCCGGAGGAACTCGAGCAGGAGCCGGCGTCCGTCCTTTGGCACGGTGTAGTCGGCGACGATGTCGGCGGTGTCCACGCCCAGGCAGCCGAGGAGGATGGCGGCGACGACGCCGGTGCGGTCCCGGCCGGCGGTGCAGTGGAACACCAGCGGCAGGGCGTCGGCGTCCGCCATCGTGGTCAGGGCCCGCACGACGTTGTCGCCGGCCACCCGGAGGTAGCCGCGGTAGCGCTCGGCCGGGTCGTCATAGGCGCCGGGGTGATCGGTGGCCTCGTCGAGGAGCGGGAGGTTGAGCCGCCGGACGGCGATGCCGTCGAGGGGCCCGGGGCCCTCCCGGGCAATCTCCTGCGGGCCGCGGAGATCGACGATGGTGGAGATGCGGAGGTCGTCCCGGAATGCCGCCACGTCGGACGGGGTCAGGTCGTGGAGGCTGTTGGACCGGAACACCAGCCCGGAGCGCGTGCGGCGGCCGTCGACGGTCGGGTGACCGCCGAGATCCCGGAAGTTGAACGCCCCGGCGAGGAGTCCGGCCTGCTCAGCCAGCTCCGACCTCGATCCCGAGGTAGCGGGAAAAGACGTCCTCGTCGGCCAGTTCGGCGGCGTCGCCGGCGAAGGAGATCTGGCCCCGGGACAGGATGTAGCCGTAGTTGGCGATGGCCAGCGCCTTGTTGACGTACTGCTCGACCAGCAGCAGCGACACGCCTTCGCCGGCGACGCGCTCGAGGAAGGCGAAGATCTCGTCGACGATGATCGGCGCCAGGCCCATCGAGACCTCGTCGAGGAGGATGACGCGGCCCCCGGCGATGTAGGCCCGGGCCAGGGCCAGCATCTGCTGCTGACCGCCGCTCATGGTGCCGGCCGTCTGGTCGAGCCGGCCGGCCAGATCGGGGAACGCCTCGAGGGCCCGTTCCAAGCCGACGCCCTCCTCCCCTGGCGGGCTGAACAGCAGCAGGTTCTCCCGCACCGACAGCGGTGGGAACACGCCCCGCCCCTCGGGGACGTGGCAGACGCCCCGGCGGGCGAGGGCGTCGGGCGAGAGCCCGGTGACGTTCTCTCGCTCCAGCACGACCCGGCCGGACCACGGCGAGAGGAGACCGGAGGCCACCCGCAGCAGCGTCGTCTTCCCCGCTCCGTTGGGACCGAGGAGAGCGACCACCGATGAGCGGGGCACGGTCAGGTGGACGTCGCGCAGCACGGTGGACGTGCCGTAGCCGGCCGTGATGCCGTCGAGGACGAGCATCAGCCAACCCCCCGTCCGGCCAGGCCGGTCGCTTCCATGACCGCCTCGCTGCCGAGGTAGGCGGCCCGGACGATCGGGCTGGCCTTCGTCTCGGCCGGCGTCCCGTGGAAGATCAGCTCACCGAAGTCGAGGACGTAGAGCTC
>JAUZEX010000545.1 GCA_030838815.1 Actinomycetota bacterium | reverse complement strand
TCCGCACCCACTACCCGACCGGGCTCGACACCGAGATGGCGGTCGTGGCCCAGGAGGCCCGCCGCCTGGACACCCCCGGCGTCACCGTGACGGTCCCGGCCTACATGGCCGAGGTGGTGGCGGCCATCACCCACCAGGCCCGGCGCTCCTCGCAGGTGAACCAACGCTCCGGCGTGTCGGTACGGCTGTCGATCGCCAACCAGGAGACGCTGGTGGCCAACGCCCTGCGCCGGGCGCTGCGGCTCGGCGAGCCGGAGGCCGTCCCCCGGGTGAGCGACCTGCCGGCCCTCGTCGCCTCGACGGCCGGGAAGGTGGAGATCGAGTCGCTGGAGGAGGGCCGGGAGGGAGACATCGTCGACCGGCTGGTGAAGGGCGCTGTGCTCGAGACGTGGCGGGCCTGGTGCCGTCCGGAGCGGTTCCGGGATCTCGTCACCGCCTTCGAGGGCGGCCTCGCCGTCGACACCGGCGACGACGTCCCGTCATCGGCCTACGCCGGCTTCGCCGATCTGCCCGGCATCAAGGAGACCCTCGGCGACCTCGACGTGGGGGAGGCCCCGGCCGAGGTCGCCTCGGCGGTGGAATTCGTCCTCGAGGGCCTGCACCTCTCCAAGCGCCTCAACAAGGACGCCCACGCCGGCCGGGCCACCTACCGGGCGCGCGCTTAACCCCTAACGAAGCTGGGTCGGGCAGTCTGCCGGCGGCGCCTGGGTGAAGTCGAGATGGTCAGGGCTGCTGCCGAAGACCGGCATCGCGTCGCCGTGCCTCAGGTTGAACCCGAACAACGTGATCTCCGCCGGTTCGTTGCCCTGGACGGCCCCCATGTGGCGGTGCACGTCGTGAACCCAGGCGTCGCCGGCGTGGTACTCCTCGACGACCTGGCACTTCCCGTCGCGGTCTCCGTAGAAGACCCACGACCCCTTCGTGAGGATCGCCACGTGCTCGGTGTGGGTGAACCAGCCGGTGCTGAAGCCGGGCTGCAGGGTCAAGGTGGTCATGAACGCGTCCTTGCCGGCCTGGACCGTCAGCTCCTTGGTCGCGGAGCCATAGGCGTCACCGCCACCATGCCCGGTGTGCGCCTGCCGGAAGTAGGGGGAGGGGTCGCCCCGGAACGACTCCGATGTGGAGATCCCGTTCGCCACGGCGGCGGCGGCGAACCCCGCACAGGGCGGCGCCGGATCCGTCGGCCCGTCCACGAGCGGTGTCCCGCTGCCCGAGAGGCCGGTGAAGTTGGCCAGCAGCTCCACCGGTGCCTGCCCGGCGTTGTGGAGGCGGAACTTGCCTGGCGCCAGGACGAGGGCACTCCCGGCCGAGAGGTCCCGGCTGGCGCACCCCTGGGCCTGGTCGACCTTGAGCACGCCCTTGGTGACGGCCAGAGCCGTGGTGCCCGGCCCGGTCCGCCAGCCGGTGTCGCCGCCGGGCGCCAGCGTGTAGGTCGTTGACTCGACGTCGTGACCGGACACTCCGACCACCTTGGCGTTCTCGACCTGCTGGGCGCGGCCGTATTCCGTGGCGCTGAACTGCCCGCTCGGCGGCGTCGCCCCGGCGCCGTTGACGCCCGCGGCCACCCCCACCAGTACACAGGCCGAAAACAGGCCTAGGAGCTTGCGCATGGAATCCCCCCTCTTCCCGGACCACGGCAGGTTACTCCTCGGTTACCCTCGCCGACATGGCGCGGCGGTTCCGGTACTCGCGATGGGACGGCACCCAGACGGGCTTCGAGCTCGACGCCGAGAACGTGCTGGGCGAGATCGCCGACGACCTGCTCTACCACGGCGACCTCAACGCCGCCCTGCGCCGGGCGCTGCAGAGCGGCATGCGGGCTCCGGACGGGCGTCAGCTCGAAGGGCTGCGTCAGCTGCTGGAGCGCATCGCCCGTCGCCGGCGGGAGGAGCTGGAGCGCCACGAGCTGTCGGGCCTGGGGGAGGACATCGCCCGCCGCCTCGACGAGGTCGTCGACCTGGAGCGCCAAGGGCTCGACCGGGGTGACCTGCCGCACGAGGAGGCGCAGGCCCGCCATCAGCGACTGGACGAGATGCCCCCCGATCTGGCCGGTCGGTTCCGGGAGCTGTCGCAGTACGAGTTCGCCGACAACGAGGCCCGCCGCCGCTTCGAGGAGCTGACCAACGAGCTGCGCCAGCAGCTCCTGCAGAGCCAGTTCAACCGGATGGCCCAGGGCATGGCCGACATGTCACCGGAGCGCATGGCCGCCCTCAAGGACATGCTGGCCGAGCTCAACACCATGCTGGCCGCCCGGGAGGCGGGCGAGGAACCCGACTTCGCCGGGTTCATGGAGCGGCATGGGCAGTTCTTCCCCGGCAACCCGCAGAGCCTCGACGAGCTGTTGGAGCAGATGGCGCGGTCGATGGCCCAGATGCAGGCGCTGCTGTCGTCGATGTCGGAGGAGCAGCGCCGCCAGCTCGAGGAGCTGGCCGAGGAGCTCCTCGGCGACATGGATCTCAGCTGGCAGATGAACGACCTGGCCCGCCACCTCCAGGGCGCCTTCCCCGATCTGGGATGGGACCGGGGCTACGACTTCTCCGGCACCGACCCGCTCAACCTGGCCGGCGCCCCCGGTCTGCTGGAGCGCCTCGGCTCCCTCGACGAGCTCGAGCATCTGCTGCGGTCGGCAACGTCCCCGGCGCAGCTGGCCGAGGCCGACATCGACCGGGCCCGGGAGCTCCTCGGCGACGACGCCGCCGACAGCCTCGAGCAGCTGGGCCGGCTGGCCCGGATGCTGGAGGAGGCGGGGCTCATCGACCAGCGCGACGGGCGCTACGAGCTCACCCCCAAGGGCCTACGCCGCATCGGCCAGCGGGCCCTGTCGGAGCTGTTCTCGAAGCTGGCCAAGGACCGCCTCGGCGGGCACAAGGTGGAGCGGTCCGGCAGCGGCCACGAGCGGTCGAACGAGCACAAGCCCTACGAGTTCGGCGACCCGTTCGCCCTCAACGTTGAGCAGACCGTTCGGAACGCTCTGCGCCGTCAAGGAGCCGGTACGCCCGTCCACCTCTGGCCGGAGGACTTCGAGGTCGAGCAGATGGAGCACCTGTCCCGCTCGGCCACCGTCCTCATGCTCGACCTGTCGCTGTCCATGCCCATGCGGGACAACTTCCTGGCCGCCAAGAAGGTCGCGGTGGCGCTCCATGCCCTGATCAGCAGCCAGTTCCCCAGAGACTTCCTCGGCATCGTGGGCTTCTCGGAGGTCGCCCGGGAGTTGAAGGCGGCCCAGTTGCCCGAGGTCTCGTGGGACTTCGTCTACGGCACCAACATGCAGCACGCCTTCATGCTGGCCCGGCGCATGCTGGCCCACGAGAGCGGCACCCGCCAGATCATCATGATCACCGACGGGGAGCCGACGGCCCACGTCACCGCCACATCAGACGGGGGCAGTCAGGTCTTCTTCCACTACCCGCCGGTGCAGGAGACGATCGACAAGACGCTGGCCGAGGTCCACCGGTGCACCCGGGAGGGGATCCGGATCAACACGTTCATGCTCGACGCCTCGAGCGGGCTGCGCCGCTTCGTGGAGCGGATGACCCAGATGAACCGGGGCCGGGCCTTCTTCACCACCCCCGAGACGCTCGGCGACTACGTCCTCGTGGACTTCGTCGAGCAGAAGCGCCGCTTGCGCCGGACGGGTTAGAGCGCCACCGCAGTTCCCCTCGGACGGCCTCGACGTGCATTGCGGAAGCTTTGCCCGTATTGTCCGACCCCTGCGGCCTCACGGCCATCAAGCGTGCGTAACTGTCACGCCGATGCCAGGGTCACAGAAGAAGTTTCGTGGATGAGCGTGGTTCTTCCCCGATCCTTCTTGCGCTGTATCTCCGGGCGGAGGCATAGTGACACTGCTGTAATTCCAACAGCGTCTTTCCCCCCTGGAGGGTCCCGATGCACGAGCTGTTCCGGAGAGTCCCCGAGGAGGAGCGCCGCTGGCAGGAGCGGGCCAACTGTCTGGGAGTCGACCCCGAGCTGTTCTTCCCCGAGCGCGGAGCGTCCACCAGGGAGGCCAAGTCCGTCTGTGCCGGTTGCGCCGTCCGCCTCGACTGCCTGGAGTACGCGCTCCGCAACCATGAGAAGTTCGGCATCTGGGGCGGGCTCTCCGAGCGGGAACGCCGCCGCCTGCGCCGCCGCCGGGCGCTGGGCGAGATCGGCGCCATCAACGCCTCAGCCTGACCCGGCGGCCTCGAGTCGGGCCTCGATCGTCCGGTCCGGTGACAGCCCGCTCCAATCGAGGAACGCCGGGCTGCAACGTTCGAGCTCGGCGGCCGGGAGCAGGCCCACCAGCTCCACCGCCGTGACCCTCGCCCCGTGCCTTTCGGCCTCCCGCCGCACCGCCTCGCAGGCGGTCTCGACCCCGGTGGCGGCGAGGTCGACCAGGTTCATCGAGACCTGAGCCCGCCTCTTCGACGCCAGATCGAAGCCGAGGGCGCGCACGCCGGGCAGCCCCCCGTCCCGTTCCCGCACCGCCCGGGCGACCGCCCGGGCCGCGGCCACGTCGGCGCCGAGCTTCCGCCCCCCGTCTCCGGCGTCCAGCTCGCAGTTGAGCGCCACCAGGATCGGCCGGGCGCCCACCGCCATGGCCCCCGCCGTGGGATGCGGCTCACCCGGCCCGAAGTCCGGCCGCCGCTCCCGGAAGGCTCCCCGCCGCACCTCCGGCAGTGACCGGCCGGCGGGGTCGGCGTTGCCGTACAGGAACACCGGCACTCCCAGTTCGTCCGCCGCCCGTTCCGCCCACGCCCGGGCGACCTCGCCCGCCGCCGTCAGCCCCGAAGCTCCGTCGCCCGTCCGCGCCGGTCGACCGGCTGAGGGGAGCGGTACGAAGGGCACGACGTCCACCGCGCCGAGGCGGGGGTGCACTCCGGCGTGCCCTGACAGATCGATCCGCCCGACCGCCGCCCGGGCCAGGGCGAGGGCCGCCTCGGCCACCACATCAGGCAGCCCGCCCAGGGTGAGCACCGAGCGGTGATGGTCCGAATCGGTGTGGACGTCGAGCAGCGTCGGCCCGCAAGCCGCCGCCACCGCCTCCACCACGTCAAGGCGGCGGCCCTCCGAGATGTTGACCACGCACTCGAGCACCGCCGACGACCGTATCGGCCGAGGCTGGTACTGGAGGGCTCTACGCTTCGGCCGTGCAGTTCGGCCTCGCCCTTCCTCATTACGACTTCTCGATACCGGGGGAGTCGCCTCTCCGGTTCGAGACGATCGCCGCCCATGCCAGCGCCGCCGAGGCGCTGGGGTTCGAGTCGCTCTGGGTCTCCGACCACGTGAGTCTGTCGATCGAGCGCTACGGCGGCCCGCCCGGCGAGCAGTTCGCCTTCGAGCCGCTGACGACGCTCGCCGCCGTGGCCGGAGTGGTCAGCGGCCCCCGGCTCGGCACCCTTGTCCTGTCCGAGGCCCTTCGCCCGGCCGGGGTCCTGGCCAAGGCCCTGACCACGCTGGACCGGCTCTGCGGCGGTCGGCTCGACATCGGCATCGGGGCCGGGTGGTACGCCCCCGACTTCGAGGCCGTCGGGCTGGCCGTGCCCTCGCCCGGAGAGCGGCTGGCCCGGCTCCGGGAGGCGTTGGCGGTGCTCGACACCCTCCTGCCCGGCGGGCCGGCGACGCTCAACGGCAAGGCCCACGTCGTGCGGGGCGCGACCAACCTGCCGCCCGCCCTCCAGTCGCCCCGGCCGCCGATCTTCGTGGGCGGCAAGGGCGACCGGCTCCTCGGGCTGGTGGCCGAGATGGCCGACGGGTGGAACACGTGCTGGATCTGGACGCCGGACGACTACCGCCGCCGCGTCGCCGTCCTCGACCGGGCCTGCGAGGACCGGGGCCGCGACCCCGCCTCCGTGCGGCGCACCCTCGGGCTCTACGCCCTCGCCGGTGAGGACGAGCGCGACCTGGCCGCCCGCTACGAGCGCATGCGCCAGACGGCACCGGGCGGCATGCTCGACCGGGTGCCGCTCGAGCAGTGGCGGGTGGGCCGCCTCGTCGGCACCCCGGACCAGCTGGCCGAGCAGGTGGCCGGCTGGTCCGCCCTCGGGGTGGCGGAGCTCATCGTGTCGGCCGGCCCGCTGCCCTTCTCGATCAGCGGCCTCGAGGACCTCGAGGTGCTCGCTGGAGCCCTGCGGCCGGCCTGAGAGCCGCGAACTGCCGGCGGGAACTGAAGGAATCCGAGGGGCGCTGCCTCTTCGAACGGGGGGGCGGTAACCTAGAAGAAACGCATCAGGCGGGAACCCAGGTCCTGGTGTGACGGCGTGTTGACCGAAAGGACTTTCCGTGGCTGGACTCGGGGCTCCGGAGCTCATCATCATCCTGCTCATCGTGATGCTCATCTTCGGGGGGGCGAAGCTGCCCAAGCTCGCCCGCTCGCTCGGTGAGTCGTCGAAGGAATTCAAGAAGGGTCTGGCCGAGGGCGCCAACGAAGTCGAGCCCGACACCAAGAGCCCTGACACCAAGAGCTGAGCGCCGCCGGCGCGAGCCCGGGGCCGTCTGAGCAGCGCGGCGGAGCGGAAGCGGGAACTCAGCGACCACCGCCAGCGTTGTTCCGGATGACCGGTGAAGTTCCCACCTGGGAGGAGGTCGCCCGCACGCACGGGCGCTTCCTCTACAACGTGGCCTACCGGCTGTCCGGTAACGACGATGATGCGTTCGACCTCGTTCAGGAGGCGCTCCTGCGGGTCCGCAAGGGCCTCGAGACCTACCAGCCGGGGTCGATGGAGGGCTGGTTGTCCCGGATCGTGACGAACGTCTTCCTCGATGAGGTGCGCCGCAAGCGGCGCCGGCCGGTTGAGGTGATGCCGGAGGATCCCGAGCGACTCCTGCCCTCCACACCGGGCGCCGACGAGGCCAGCGACGGGCTGTCCGACGACGTCCAGGCCGCTCTCCGCCGCCTCCCCGAGGAGTTCCGGACGGCCGTCGTGCTCTGCGATGTCGTGGGGCTCAGCTACGAGGAGATCGCCGAGGCGATCTCTGTGCCGGTCGGCACCGTGCGGTCCCGGATCCACCGTGGTCGCCGGCTCCTGCGGGCGGCCCTCCAGTGACCGGGGGCGACCACCTCGACGACACCCTGTCGGCCTACCTCGACGACGAGCTGGCCCGGGCCGCCCGGCGCGAGGTCGAGGCCCACCTGGCCGGGTGTGCCGCCTGCCGGGCCGAGCTGGACGAGGTCGCCGCCGCCCGCCGGGCGATCCGGATCATGCCGGTCCACGCCACGCCCCGTTCGCTCGTCGGCGCCGGCCCGTTCCCGGAGTTCGGGCGACTTTCGGGGGTCATGCGGCCGGCCGCGTCCCGGCGACGGGCCGTCTGGGCCCTGGCGGCGGCCGTCGCCGCGGCCGTGGCGCTGGTGCTGCCCCGCGACCCGGAGGTGGCACCCTCGCTGCCCTCGCTGGCGGACTCCCACGCCGCCCGGGCGTCGATCACCGGGGATCCGCTCTCCCAGCTGGCCCCGATCGCCGTGCCCGTCCGTTTCGGACCCTGACCGTGGCCCCCTGCGCCCCGTGACCGAGCCCGCCGCCCATCGCCTCGCCCTCGGCTGCCTGGCGGCCTGTGCCGCGGCCGCGGCCCTGGTACCTGCCCAACGGGCCGCCGCCCTTCCGGGGCCGGAAGCGAGCGCCACCGCCGTAGAGCTCCTCGACCGGGCCCGGGAAGCGGCCGAGACCCAGGCCTTCCAGGGCGTGGTGGCCGTGGTGTGGCGCGACGGGAGGGAGCAGCACTCTGAGCAGGTTCCCGTCCGCAGCGCCGCCGGCGTCCTCCGCTTCGGCGACGAGGTGATCGGCGCCGGCGCCCGCCGGATGGTCCACAGCACTGACGGCTGGCTCAGCCTCTGGGGCCACGACGTCACCACGCTCGGGCCGTCCCCCACGGCCAAGTACCGCCTGGCGGTGGAGCCGGGGCCCGACGTGGCCGGCCGCCCCACCGACATGGTGGCGGTCCAGCTGGTGGGGGCGAGCCGGCTCCGGGAGCGCCTCTATGTCGACCGTCAGAGCGGCCTCCTCCTGCGCCGGGAGCTGCTCGACTCGCGGGGCGACCCGTACCGGTCCGTGGCCTTCATGACCCTCAGCAGCGATTCCGGCACAGTCGAGGCGGCGGCCGTCGGCACCGCCCCCCGGGCCGCCCACTCCTCGGAGCCGACCCCCGCCCGGCATCTCAAGGCACCCTTCAAGCTCAAGAGCCGTATCGGGATTGAGTACCGCCTGGTGGGGGCGTACAAGGCCAGCGGGGTGGTGCAGCAGTTCTTCAGCGACGGGCTCCACGGCCTGTCGGTGTTCGAGCAGCAGGGCCATCTCGGTGCGGCCGAGACAACGCTGGCCGGCGAGTCGGGGCGGGGGCGGGAGGTGGAGATCTCCGGCCACACGATGCGGGCCTACTCCGCCTCGGTGGGGGAGGCGGTGGTGTGGGAGAGCGACGGGGTCGTCTACACGGCGGTCACCGACGCCCCGTGGACCGACCTGGCCGGCGCTGTACGCGATCTCCCGCACGCCGACCCGCCCGGAAGGCTCCGGCGGGTGGCCCAGACGGTGGTGTCGCTATTCAGGTGGCGGTGAGCGTCCTCCGGCGGCGCAAGATGCGTCGGCGTTCACGCTCCGAGCATCCACCCCACACACCGTGGTCGATTCGGTGGATCAGGGCGTACTCGAGGCACTCCATTCGCACGCAGCACTCAACGCACGTTCGTTTCGCCACCTCGACACCGACGCCGTCGGAGGGGAAGAACTGGGCCGGAGAGCGATCCCGGCAGGCCGCGTAGCGCATCCAGTCGTGATCCATGCACCAATCTCAAACGTCGGGCGGGGACTCGTGGTTCCCGCTAAGGATGGGGTACACCGGAAAAGCACACGGCGGCCGGGCCGTTGACCGGTGTCCGGGGAGGCGATTGATGGCAGACGAGCACATGCCCGGTGACGAGATTACGGAGTCGAACGCCCCGGCGGATCGTCCCGTTTCGTCGTCGCCGTGGGAGCCGGCCCCGCCCGCCGCGTCCCCCTGGGCGCCCGCCGAGGCCCAACCGTCCCCGTGGGCTTCGCCCGCGCCGCCCCCTCCGGTGGAGCCGCCCCCCGCCGTGGAGCCACCGGCGGCGGAGCCGTGGGAGAACCCCGCCCCCGACGCCTGGGTGAACCCCCTGGCGGCTGAGGAGGCCACCGAGTCGGCCCCGGGCGCCGACAGCGCCGATGGCGCTCCGGCCGCCCCCTCGGCCGACGTGCCTGCCCCCGAGGCGCCGCCGAGCTGGAGCCCGCCCGGCACGCCTCCACCGGCATGGCAGGTCGGAACCCCCGGCGCATCGGCCTGGGGCGCGCCCGACCTGGCTCCGGCGGCCCGCCCGGTCGGCGGCCGGCGGCCCTTTCTGCTCGCCGCCACCACCGGCGCCGTCGTCGGGGCGCTCGTGGCGGGGCTGGTGGTGGCGGCCGTCAAGGACGGCCGGAAGTCACCTTCGGGCCGGTCGCTCACGTTCTCGGCCAACACCTCGAAGATCGCCCGGACGGGCGACATCCAGGAAATCCTGGCCAAGGTCGAGCCGGCCGTCGTCTCCATCCGCACCCGCACGCTGAGCCTCGGCGACTTCTTGAAGCCCGTCCCCGGCGAGGGCGCGGGTACGGGGTTCGTCATCGGCTCCGACGGAGTCATCGTGACGAACAACCACGTGGTGGCGGGCGCGCAGAGCATCGAAGTGGTGTTCGCCGACGAACGAAAGATGCCTGCTCGCGTACTTGGGAAGGATCCGACCACCGACCTCGCCGTGGTCAAGGTCGACGCCTCCGACCTGCCCACAGCGGCCCTCGGGGACTCGGACCGGCTGAAGGTCGGCGACGACGTGGTGGCTATCGGCAACGCCCTCGCCCTGGAGGGCGGGCCCACCGTGACCCGGGGGATCGTGTCGGCCGAGAACCGCACCATCACGGCCGAGAACGGTATCCGGCTCGAGCACGTCCTCCAGACCGACACCGCCATCAACCCCGGGAACTCGGGCGGGCCGCTGGTCAACTCGGCCGGTGAGGTGGTCGGAATCAACACCGCCGTGGCCGGCGACGCCCAGAACATCGGCTTCTCCATCGCCATCACCCCGGCCAAGCCGATCATCGAGGAGCTGCGCCAGGGGACGACGAAGAGCCGCCCGTTTCTCGGGGTGAAGATGTTCACGGTCACCCCCTCGATCGCCGAGCAGCTCGGAATCAAGGTGCAGAGCGGGGCGCTGGTGGCCGACGTGACCGCCGGGTCGGGAGCCGAGGTGGCGGGGGTACGCAACGGCGACGTCATCACCTCGATCGACGGCAAGGAGGTGAAGGCGGCCGAGGACGTCACCTCGGCGGTCAGCACCCACAAACCCGGCGATCAGATCAAATTGACGTTCCGCCGGGGCGACGAGACGAAAGACGCCGACGTCAAGCTCGGCGAGCGTCCCGTCGACGCCGGCTGAGGCCTGCCCATTCGTCTGCCTGCCCATTAGTCTGGCTGGATGGCCACCTCGCAGGAAGAGCTCGAGCAGCCCCAGCCGCCGCAGGGGCACGTCCGGATCGTGTACCTCGGTCCGCTGTCCCCCCACTGGGAGGTGCAGGGCGTCTTCGGTGACCGCGGCGTGATCGACGAGTTCCGGCAGCGGGCGCTGGCACGACTCCAGCTCCTCCCGCCTCACGATCCGCAATTCCGGCGGAACCGGGAACGGGTGGCCCGCGACGCGGAGCGTGAGGCCTTGATTCTCGATTGGGACCTCGGCAACGAAGAGGAATAGAGCCTTTTCCGCTGGTGACGGGCAGGTAACGGGAACCTTCCATCACGGAGAGCGCGAAGCGAAAGCGAGACTGCGTCACCGCTCTCCGAAGTCACGGAAGGTCGTTCTTGCCTAACCGTTAGCGATCCCTTCACTTTGTGGCCAGAAGGGGGTCATATCGGGCGCCCATGCTTCCCCCTTGCCCCCGGCGGGCCGTCAAGGGAGTAGCGCAGCGGGATGACTGATCTGGGCCTTCTGGTCGAACAGGCGCGGCCGCTGCCCCAGCCTCGGGTCATATCGCCGGGCCTGACCACGGGCGACAAGGTCTTCCGGTTCCTGGCCGCGGCGGCCGCGGCCAGCGTGCTGGCGATCCTCGGCCTGGTGGCGCTCTTCCTCGTGCTGGAGGCAGAGCCGGCCCTCAAGGTCTCGGGCCTCAAGTTCCTCACCACCTTCGAATGGAACCCCGACGGTACCCCGGCCCACTTCGGGATCGCGGCCCTGATCTACGGCACGGCGATGATCGCCTTCATCGCCCTCGTGGTCGCCCTCCCGGTCGCGGTCGGCTCGGCGCTGTTCGTCAACGAGTACGCCCCGCCCCGCCTGGGCCGCCCGCTGGTGGCGCTGCTCGACCTGCTGGCGGCCGTGCCGAGCCTGATCTACGGCATGTGGGGCCTCTACTACCTGCAGCCCCACCTGCAGGGCACGAGTCGCTGGCTCACCGACCACCTCGGGTTCATCCCGTTCTTCCACACCTCCCGGCCGGTCTTCGGCTCATCGATGTTCATCGCCGGCATCGTGGTCGGGCTCATGGTGCTGCCGATTGTGGCTTCGGTCACCCGGGAGGTGCTGTCGCAGGCGCCCCGGGGCGTGTGCGAGGCGGCGCTGGCCCTCGGTGGGAGCCGGTGGGGGATGATCCGCTCGGTCATCCTGCCCTTCGGCCGCAGCGGCATCGTGGGGGCGGCCATGCTCGGCCTCGGACGGGCGCTCGGCGAGACCATCGCCATCGCCCTGATCCTGGCCTTCAACTTCAAGATCACGACCCAGATCCTCGCCCCCGGCGGCGGGTCGGTTGCCGGCCTGATCGCCAACAACTTCGGTGAGGCGGGCGACGCCCAGCGCCATGCCCTGGTCGCCGCCGGCCTGGCCCTGTTCGTGATCACGCTGATCGTCAACACCGTCGCCCGGATCATCGTGAACCGGACCAGCAAGGGAAAGATGGAGGACTGAGGCAGTGCGAGTCGTTCCTGCCGCCGCGCTGCCCCAGCCCCGCAAGGTTCGCCGCAACCTGCGCGAGCTCGCCGAGCGGCCGCTGATGATCCTCGCCCTCGTGGGCGTGGCGATGGCCGCCATCTTCGCCGTCACGCCCCTCAGCGGCGTGGTCGGCTGGGCCCTGTGCACCTATGCGGGCTTCGTCGTGGCCGATGCCTTCGACACGTACCGCACCGACGGGCCGGTGGTGGCCAAGGACCGCATCGCCACCGTGCTGGTGGCCACCGCCGGGCTGTGCACGGTCGTGCCGCTGGTCCTCATCGTGGTCTACGTCGTCAGCAAGGGCCTCGGCGGCATCACGAAATCGTTCTTCACCGAGACGCTGGAGAGCGTCGGGCCCGCCGACCCGGCCACCGTCGGCGGCGCCAAGCACGCCATCATCGGCACGGTCGAACAGGTGGGCCTGGCCACCCTGCTGGCCACGCCGCTCGGCCTCATGACCGCCGTCCACCTCACGCAGTCCCGGGGGCGGCTGGCCCGGGTCACCCGGGTCCTCGTCGACGCCATGAGCGGCATCCCGTCGATCGTCGCCGGCCTGTTCATCTACACGATGTGGATCGTCCGCTTCCACGAGGGTTTCTCGGGGCTGGCCGCGGCCATGGCGCTGTCGGTCCTGATGCTCCCCACCGTGGCCCGGACCGCCGAAGAGGTGATCAAGCTGGTTCCCAACGGCCTTCGGGAGTCATCGCTGGCCCTCGGGGCACCGGAGTGGAAGACCACGATGCGGATCATCCTCCCGGCCGCCCGCAGCGGGCTCGTGACCGCCACCGTGCTCGGTGTCAGCCGCATCGCGGGAGAGACGGCCCCGCTGCTGATGACGGCCTTCGGCTCTGACGCCGTCAACACCAACCCCTGGCACGGCGCGCAGTCGGCTCTGCCGCTGTTCGCCTTCCAGCGGGTCCGCAATGCCATCCCGACGCAGATCGCCCGGGGCTGGGCCGGCGCCCTGGTGCTGATCGTCCTCGTCCTCGCTCTGTTCACGCTCGCCCGGGCGGTCGCCGCCCGGGGACGAAAGGTTCTCCGATGACCGACATCCCCTTGGCTGACGTCCGCATCGACACCGCCGTCCTCTCGACGGGGCCGAAGATCTCCACTTCCGGTGGCGGGTCGCTGCGCGCCGACGGCGTGACGGCCTGGTTCGGCAAGCACTGCATCATCGCCGGTGTCGACATGGACATGCCGGCCGGCAGCGTCACGTCGATCATCGGCCCGTCAGGCTGCGGCAAGTCGACCTTCCTCCGCACGCTCAACCGGATGCACGAGCTCGTCCCTTCGGCCGCCATGGCCGGCGAGGTCCGCCTCGACGGGATCGACATCTACGCCGCCGGCTCCCGGCCCGCCCTCATGCGGCTCCGGATCGGGATGGTGTTCCAGAAGCCGAACCCGTTCCCGACCATGAGCATCGGCGAAAACGTGCTGTCGGGCCTGAAGCTGGCCGGCATCCCCTGCCGGGACAAGGGGGAGATGACCGAGCGCTGCCTCACCAAGGCCGGACTGTGGACCGAGGTGAAGGACCGGCTCGGCGCTCCCGCCGGCGCGCTGTCCGGCGGTCAACAACAGCGGCTGTGTATCGCCCGTTCGCTCGCCGTGAGCCCCCGGGTCCTGCTGATGGACGAGCCGTGCTCGGCGCTCGACCCGTCGTCGACCAAGCGCATCGAGGAGACGATCCGGGAGATCAGCTCTCAGGTGACGGTCGTCATCGTCACGCACAACATGCAGCAGGCGGCCCGGGTGTCCGACTACACGGCGTTCTTCCTCGCCGACAAGGGCGACCCGGGGCGGATCGTCGAGTTCGGGCCCACCGCCGAGATCTTCAACGCTCCCAACGACCCTCGCACCGAGGACTACATCCACGGGCGATTTGGGTGATTTGTTGCGAATCAGTGACGAGAATGTAAGCAGTTGTTTACCCTATGACGTAGACCATGAATATAAGCGTTCTTGATCCCCCTTTACGGTGAGATCTGCGGCCCCGAAACTCCAGTAGCGGGGCACCGAGTAAAGAAAAAAAGGAGCACCAGTGAGACGTGGTTCTACGGTGGCAGGAGTCCTCGCGGGCCTGCTGCTTCTCGGCACTCCGGCGGCCTTCGCCGCCACTCACAAAGACGTGACCGTTACCGGTGCGGGGGCAACATTTCCGCTCAACATGATCGAGCAGTGGAAGGCCGACTTCAACAAGTCGACCGGGGTCAGCATCGCCTATACGGGTGTCGGCTCCGGTGCGGGGCGCACGCAGCTCATTGCCGGCACGGTTGACTTCGCCGGCTCCGATGTCCCGGCTGCTGCAGCTGAGGTACAGCAGCTGAAGGACAAGTACGGCGACTTCGTCTACATCCCGGAGATCTCCGGTGCCATTTCGGTGCAGTACAACGTCCCGAACGTGACGAGCCTGAAGCTGTCGGGCACCACCCTGGCGAAGATCTTCAACGGGTCGATCACCAACTGGAACGACCCTGCCATCGCCGCCGACAACGGCTCGGCCGGGCCCAGCCTGCCGATCCAGGTCTTCGTGCGCTCCGACAAGTCGGGGACCTCGGGTGTGTTCACCGAGTACCTGGCGAAGACCGACGCCGCCGACTGGACGGCGGGCGCCACCCAGACGTTCCCGACCGACAAGGGGCAGATCGGCAAGGCCGGCTCCGATGGCGTCGCCAACGCCGTCAAGGCCGCTTCCGGCGGCATCGGCTACGCCGAGCACAGCTTCGCCGTCGAGCGGCAGCTGGGTGAGGTGCAGGTCAAGAACGGCGCCGGGGAGTTCAAGAGCCCCGACACCGCGGCCGTGACCGCCGCCATCGACGCGGCCACGATCAACCCCGACGGCACGCTGACGCTGAACTACACGTCGACCAAGCCCGGCATGTACCCGGTCTCGACCGTCAGCTACTTCTTGATCCCGACGAAGATGGACGGCAACAAGGCTGACAACCTGGTCGCCTTCCTGAACTACGCCCTGGGCGACGGGCAGGGGAAGGCGGCAGCCCTCGGCTACGCCCCGCTGCCCGACACGCTGCGCAAGGCGTCGCAGGCGGCGGTGGGCAGGATCAACCCGCAGGCCGCCCAGGCGGCCCCGGCGCCCGCTCCGGCTCCTGCGCCCGCCCCGGCGCCGACCACCACGACGGTGAAGGCGGCTCCGAAGCCCGCCGCGGCAGCCAGCGCTCCGACGCCCGCCGCGGCTCCGGCCGCTCCCGACCCGGCGATCGCCAGCACCGGCGCGGCCTCGGCCACGACGACCGCCCTGGCCGGCCTCGCGCTGGCCCTCGGCGGGCTCTGCGTGGCCCTGGGCCGCAAGCGTCGGGCGGCCGTCCGGGTCTGACCTGGGCAGCACCGGCCGGACTTACCGGCTGAACCTCACCGGCTGAACCCCACCGGCTGAACCCCACCGGCTGAACCCCACCGGGCGGCACCTTCAGGTGCCGCCCGGTGATTCGCGTTCTGACTGCGCTCCGTGGCATCCGTAAGGGCTTTCCTGTAATGGGTAAAAGGGGTTAATGTCCCTTTCTCGGAAGGAGGCTGGGATGCCATCAGAGTTGGAATTGGCGGGGCGGCTCGGCGCGGCGCTGGTGCTCGGAGGAGCGATCGGCCTCGAGCGGGAGCTCACCGGGCAGGTGGCGGGGCTGCGGACCCACATGACGGTGGCGCTGGGCGCAGCCCTGTTCGGCATCGTGTCGGCCTACGGGTGGGGCGAGTTCGCCGCGGTGCGGGCCCAGACCAACGTGCAGGTCGACGTGACGCGCGTCGCCTCCAACATCGTCACCGGGGTCGGCTTCCTCGGCGGTGGTGCCATCCTCAAGGACGGGGCGTCGGTCCGGGGCCTCACCACCGCCGCCAGCCTGTGGGTGACGGCCGCCGTGGGGCTGGCCGTGGCTCTGGGTGGTTACTCCCTGGCCGCCGTCACGACCGTCGGCCTCGTGTTCTCGCTCATCCTGCTGCGGGGGCCCCGGGGCTGGATCCGGCGCCGGTTCACGATCGCCCAGGAGTCGGTGGCGATCCTGCTCCACTCCGGCGCCGATCCGACGGCGGTCATCGCCGCCCTCCGGGCCCTGCCCGACCTCGACGTCCGGTCCGTGTCCACGCGCGACGCCGGAGACGGTGTGATCGTCTCCGCCGACGTGGAGGGTCCCGACCTCCACAGCCGCCTCGCCGAGCTGGCCGACCTCCATGAAGTGGCCGGCGTCGACGTCGGCGCCTGACACCCCTTCCACCGCAACCCGATGCTGCCAGGAGCCCCCCAATGGTCACATCCCATCGCTGCCTCCGCCGGGCCACCACCTCCGTCCTGGTGGGCGTGGCCCTCATCGGCGGGGGCATCCTGCTGCTCGGCGACCGCTTCGACACCGCCGGCGGCTCCGCCCTCAACCAGCCCGTCCGGGTCGAGGCCCACATCGTGGCCTGCGTGGCCGACGAGAGCATGCGCCTCATCAACCCCGACCGGGAACGGTGCCGGCCCGGGGAGCGGGAGCTGGCCTCGGAGCGCAGCCCCTCGCCGGGTGAGGCCGGCGCCACGCGGTCGGGGCCGCCGGGGAACGTTCCCGGGGCCGCGCCGGCCGGCCTGCTGTCCCTGAGCAGCCTGTCGGGGTCGACCGGTCCCGTCGGCCTTCCCGGGCCCGCCGGTCCGCCCGGTCCTCCGGGTCCCGCCGGTCCGCCGGGGCCGGCCGGGAAGGCAGGCGCCCCTGATGCGGGGCCGGGGCGGGCGGCCACCGCCGCCGGCGCGACCGGCTCCGGCGGACCGTCCGGGCCACCCGGTCCGGCCGGGCCGGCCGGGGCGCCCGGCCGGGCTGGCGCCGACGGTGTCTCGGGCTTCGAGATCGTGACCGCCAAGATGGCGGTGGCCACCCGGGAATCGGCCGCCGGGGAGGCGCGCTGCCCGGCGGGCAAGGTGGCGGTGGGCGGCGGCGTCCTCCCGGACCCCGAGTCCCCCCGCCGGGCCGGCGCCGAGGACCGGATGGACGTCGTGGTCTCCGCGCCGCTCCTGCCGGGTGGCGACGGCGGAGGCTACGGCTGGACGGCGACGGTCAAGAACACGTCCACCAGCGTGCCGCTGGCGGTCGTGGTGGCCGCCATCTGCGTCACCCTGCGGTAGAGGAGGCCCTTCCCACGCCGCTCAGGAGTCGAACAGCGTCTGGATCAGGGCCCCGGACCCGGGGGCGCCGAAGTGGAAGCCCTGGGCCAGGTCGCAGCCCAGCGCCTTGAGCCGCTCCAGTTGGGCGCCGGTCTCGACCCCCTCGGCGATGGCCAGCATTCCGAGGGTGTGGGCCAGCGCGACGAGGGCGGCCACGATGGCGTCGTCCTCCTCGTCGTGGCTCATGCCCTTGACGAACGAGGCGTCGATCTTCACGGCGTCGACGACGAAGCGCTTCAGGTCGACGAGCGACGCCCCGGCGGTGCCGAAGTCGTCGATGAACAGTCGGACGCCGCAGGCCTTGAGCTGACGGAGCTCCGCCCAGGCCGTTGAGTAGCCCGGGGGCCCGGGGGTTTCCCCCGAAAAATCGTCGAGCCGGGCCGGGTTCGTCAGCTCGAGGCACAGCCGGTCGGCCGGGAAGCCGGATGCGGCCAGGGTGCCCAACACCAGGTTGGCGAAGCCGGGGACCAGCTGGTGGGCGGAGATGTTGACGCAGAGCAGGCCCGGCCCGTCGGGCCGGGGCCAGGCGGCCAGCTCCGAGCAGGCCTCGGCCAGCACCCACTCGCCGATCGGGCCGATGAGGCCGGTCGATTCGAGGATCGGCACGAACCGGGCGGGGGAGACCGGGCCGGAGTCGGAGTCCCACCGCAGGAGGGCCTCGACGCCGATGACGCTGTCGTCGGGGACCGAGAACAGCGGCTGGTAGTGCACATGGAACCGCCGGTGCTCCGCTGCCTCGCGCACCTGCTGCGCCAGCGACCCTCCGGCGGGCAGGACGGCGACCGCGGTGTCGTCGCGCTTCGGCTTCCAGATCATCGTCCCTCCCGGCGTCCGCGGCCCTTGCCCTGTGTCTTCGGCCCCCGGTGGCGGGCCTTGAGCACAGAAGGGACGAACGGGCGGGACGTGATCCGGCCGCCGAAGGGGTTATTCCAGGCGGATACCCAGGCTGTCATCGGTGGGCTGGTCGACCCCCGGCATCTCCCCGGTGACCATGAAGTTCACCCGCTCGCCGACGTTGACGGCGTGGTCGGCCATCCGCTCGTAGTACCGGCCCACGAGGGCGACCTGGACCATCTGCTGGAGCCCGGCCTCGTCGGCCCGGCCGAGAGCGAAGATCGTCCGGAAGAGCTCGCGCTGGAGGTCGTCCATCACGTCGTCCATGTCCTCGAGGGCCAGCGCCCGGGCGACGTCCGACTCGGCGAACGCTTCAAGGGCCAGGCGGAGCTGCACACCGGCCTGGTGGCCCATCTGCTCGACGATCCGCCGGATCGGGTGGGGCAACTCGACGGGGTAGAGCCGCCGGGTCGTCTTGGCCACGTTGACCATCAGGTCGCCTGTCCGCTCGATCTCGTGGATCGTGCGCAACACGGCCACCACGATGCGGAGGTCGGAGGCCATCGGCTGCTGGCGGGCCAGGGTCGTATAGCAGCGCTCCTCGAGGGAGTGGGTCAGGTCGTCGATGGCCCCGTCGGCGTGGATCACACGATCGGCGGCGGCGAGATCGCCCTCGAGGAAGGCGTCAGTTCCGGCCGCGATGGCATCGGTGGCCATGAGGCCGAGCCGCACCACGTTGACCCGCAGGTCGTCGAGCTGGCCGTGATAGGAGTGCCGGATCTCGTTCATCCCACCTCCGTGGGTGGAGTCTTTCCGCATTCTTGCCCCCTTCCAGCTTGCTCCTGTCCCGGTTGTCCGGTTCCGAACCGGGGTTCGGACGCCGTTCACCCTACGGTGCGCTTCCGTTTACGGAAGGGTTGTGTCCGGCCCTTACCTTCGCCATGAGAACCCCTCCAAAAGGAACGGACGCGCACCGTGCAGACGTCGACGGCTCTCCCGCCGCTGGTCAAGCCGGCGGAGGGGGGCACCAGCGAGAGGCCGGAGGCCGACCGGGAGCTCGTCTTCTCGGTGTCGGACGTCGACGTCCACTACGGGCTGAGCCACGCCGTGACCGGGGTCACCTTCGACATCGGGGCCAACGAGGTGACAGCCATCATCGGGCCGTCGGGGTGCGGCAAGAGCACGCTGCTGCGCTGCTTCAACCGCATGAACGACCTCGTGCCCGGGGCCCGCGTCGGCGGCACGATCCTCTACAAGGGGCACGACGTCTACGGCGACGGGGTCAACGCCACCGAGGTTCGCCGCCGGATCGGCATGGTCTTCCAGAAGCCGAATCCCTTCCCGAAGTCGATCTACGACAACGTCGCCTTCGGTCCCCGGCTCAACGGCATGAAGAAGGGTCTCGACGATCTCGTCGAGAAGTCGCTGACCTCCGCCGCCCTGTGGGACGAGGTGAAGGACAAGCTCAACCGGAGCGGTCTCGACCTCTCCGGCGGCCAGCAGCAGCGGCTCTGCATCGCCCGGGCCATCGCCGTGGAGCCTGACGTGATCCTGATGGACGAACCGTGCTCGGCCCTCGACCCGATCGCCACCGCCCGGATCGAGGACCTGATGGACGAGCTGAAGAGGGACTACACGATCGTCGTCGTCACCCACAACATGCAGCAGGCCGCCCGGGTGTCGGACATGACCGCCTTCATGAGCGTCGACGTGAAGGAGGAGGGCCGGACCGGGCACCTCGTCGAGTTCGGGCGGACGGAGCAGATCTTCACGCACCCGTCCGACCCCCGCACGGAGGGTTACATCACTGGCCGGTTCGGCTAGGTCAGCTGTGTTTGAGGGCGATGCCTTCGACAATGTCGCCGATCTTCTCGAGGCCGTTCACGGACTCCTCGATGGCCTCGACGATGTCTTTCCACCGCAGCACGTCGAAGGCGTTGAAGTCCCCGGAGAACAGATGGGCCACCGAGCGGCGGTAGATGCGGTCGGCCTCGCTCTCGAGCCGGTCGACGGCCTGGAGCTCCGACTCGATGCCCCGGAGCTTCGACAGCTTGCCGATCAGGGCGACGTTGGCCTCGGCCGCCTTCACCAGCACGTCGGCCAGCTCCCGGACCTCCTCCAGGGGCTCGTCGACGTCGTGGAGGAGGAGCAGCTCGGACACGGCCTGGATGTCGTCGACGACGTCGTCCATCTGCTCGGTCAGGGCGTGGATGTCCTCCCGGTCGAAGGGCGCCACGAAGCTCTGGTCCAGCCGGCGGAGGATCGTGGCCGTGACCTCGTCGCCCCTCCGTTCGCACTCCATGATGCGGTTGTGCTTGGCGTGGAGGTCCTCGAAGTCGTCGAGAAGATCGCGCAGAAGGCGGGCGCCCTCGGCCACATTGGCCGCCGCCTGGTCGAACAGGGGGAAGAAACCGTCGTCCCGAGGGACGAGCCGGAAGCGCACGCGAGGACTCCCTTACGGTCGGGACCGACCATCCATCGTAGCGATCGACCCCGGATGCTTACACTGGATGTCACATGGACGTGGGCTCGAATCTGCCTGTGATCATTTCGGCGGGAGCGGCCATCCTCCTGCTCGTGGTCGGCGTCTGGATCCGCGCCCGGCGGTCGCTCGTCCGCCGGCTCGTGACCGTCGCTGCCCGGCTCGACGACCAGCCCGTTTCCATGGACGGCAGAGGTGGTAGGGAAGCCGCCCTGGACCGGCTCGAGCGCAGCGCCGAACGGGCCCAGCTCCGGGTCGACGAAGCGAGGGGCGACAGCACCCGACTGTCGGCTTCGTTCAACCACCTGGCCGACGGGATCGTGGTCGTCGACCAGCGGGGCGAGATCGTGCTCCGGAACGGGGTGGCCGAGCAGTTCACCGGCCCCGGCGGCGACGCCCTGACCGCCGACGCCATCTGGGAGTTACTGGATCGGACGCTGCGGGGCCTGGAAGGCGAGCGGGAGCTCCGCCTATTCGGGCCGCCCCGGCGGGTGCTCCACGTGCGGGCCGTCCCCCTCGACGACGGAACCCGCCCCATCGGCGGTGTGGCGTTCCTGCGCGACGTGTCAGAGGCTCGAAGGATCGAGAACATGCGGCGCGACTTCGTGGCCAACGTCAGCCACGAGCTGAAGACGCCGATCGGGGCCCTCGGACTGCTGGCCGAGACGATGGCGGGCGAGGAGGACGCCGAAATGCTCCGCCGCCTGGCCGGGCGGGTGCTCCACGAGTCGGAGCGGCTCGAGCGGACGGTGGAGGACCTCCTCGACCTGTCGATCCTCGAGGCCCAGGAGTCGCCGGAGCGGGAACTCATCGCCGTCGACATGCTCATGGCCGATGCCGCCGAGCGCATGGGCAGCACCGCCGAGGCCGCCGGGATCCCGATCGAGCTGACCGAGCCGGCCGGCGACATCCTCGTCGCCTGTGACCGGCGCCAGGTGACGAGCGCCCTCTTCAACCTGCTCGATAATGCCGTGAAGTATTCGGAAGAAGGTGGCAAGGTCGAGTTCTCGGCTCAGGTCGAGGGGTTCTCGGTCGCCATCTCCGTCCGCGACCACGGCATCGGAATCCCAACCCGCGATCTGGAACGCATCTTCGAGCGCTTCTACCGCGTCGACCGCACCCGGAGCCGCGCCACCGGCGGCACCGGCCTCGGGCTGGCCATCGTCCGACACGTCGCCCAAGCCCATCAGGGCGAGGTCTCCGTGGAGTCGGAGGAGAGCAACGGCTCCACGTTCACCCTCAAGCTGCCGCTGGCTGCCGCCAGCCGCACTGTCCGACGGACCCGCCCCGGGCGAACGCCCGCCGCCCCAGAAGGAAGGTCTGCAACCGATGGCTGACCCGCCCACGATTCTCGTCGTCGACGACGAGCAGAGCTACCGAGATGCCTTGGCCGTCTCACTGCGGCGTGAGGGATTCCTCGTACAGGTGGCAGCCGACGGCCTCGAGGCCATCGACCGGTTCGAGACCTTCCGTCCCGCCCTTGTGCTCCTCGACGTCATGCTGCCCCGCATGTCGGGTATCGACGTCTGCCGGGAGCTCCGGGCCAAGTCCCGGGTGCCGATCATCATGCTGACGGCCCGCGACGCCGAGATCGACACCGTCGTCGGCCTCGAGGTGGGCGCCGACGACTACGTCACAAAGCCATTCCGGCTCCGGGAGCTCGTGGCCCGGATCCGGGCCGCGCTGCGGCGGGCCCCGGGTGAGGAGGAGGACTCCAACGCCGAGGTCGTCGAGGTGGCCGACGTCCGCCTCGACCCCATCCGCCACGAGGTGGCGGTCCGGGGCGAGCCCGTCCAGCTGGCCCTCAAGGAGTTCGACCTCCTCGAGCTCCTGCTGGTCAACGCCGGCCGGGTCCTCACCCGCGACACGCTCATGGACCGGGTGTGGGGTCCGAGCTACGTGGGAGACACGAAGACGCTCGACGTCCACATCAAGCGGCTCCGGGCCAAGATCGAGGAGAACCCCTCGGCCCCGACCCGGATCACGACCATCCGGGGCCTCGGCTACCGCTACGAGAAGCCGAAGGTCTAAATGGCGAAGGACGAGATCAGCACACCCTGCTGGTAGACCGTCGCGGTAACGAAACCCGCGTTTCGGATCACCCGCCGGACGGGAGCATCGTCGGGCCCGCTCTCGTTGACGAACTTCCGGATCCCCGCCCGGGCGGCGTCGACGGCGATCTCCCTGAGCAGGGTGGCGGCCTGGGTCTCGGCTGCGGAGTCGTGGAGCACCAGGGAGACCTCGCCCCGTTGAGGGTCGGGGAGCCGGTTCCACCCGCCGACGGCGACGACACGGCCGTCGACGGTGGCGGCGAACGCCCGTTCCGGCCCGGAGGCGAGCGTACGGATCAGTGTGTCGGTCATGGCTTCGACGCTACGGCTGTCCGATGACGAGGAAAGGACAGGCGCGAGACCGTTCGATGTGCGCTGTCTGACGGCTCGCCAAAACCTGTCAGCGGAGCGGAACGGCGAAGCGCTTGGTGATCAGCCGGGCCCCGATCGTGAGCACCACGACGAGGACGATGAGCGTCAGGGCCGCGCCCCAGGCGCGGTCCTGGGCCCCCGGAAAGGGCTGCTGGGCATTGCGGAAGATCTGCGTCGACAACGCCGTGTTGGCGCCGGAGAAGACGTGCCAGTTGGCCTTGCGGGAGGCGCCGACGGTGAACAGCAGCGGCGCCGTCTCGCCCGCGGCCCGGGCCACCGCCAGCAGCGCGCCGCTGGTGATGCCGGAGATGGCGGCCGGCAGCACGACGGTCACGATCGTCCTGGCCCGGCTGGCGCCGAGCGCCAGGCTGGCCTCCCGCAACCCGTCCGGCACGAGGCGCAGGATCTCCTCGGTGGAGCGGATGACGATCGGGAGCATGAGGCAGGCCAGTGCCAGCGCGCCGGCGAAGCCCGACAGCCCGTACCGCAGAACCCAGACGGTGTAGATGAACAGGCCCATGACGATCGAGGGGACGCCGGTCATCACGTCGGACATCGTCCGGATCACAGTGGAGAGGCGGTTCTTCTTCCCGTATTCGTTCAGGTAGACGGCGGCCAGGATGCCGAGCGGCACGGCCATGAGCGTGGCGGTGCCGGTGATGAGCAGCGTGCCGACGATGGCCGGACCCATTCCGGGGCCGACGCTCCTCGTCAGGATCGGGATGTCCTTGGTCAGGAAGTCGACGCTGATCACGCCGCTGCCCTTCTTCAGGACGTAGAACACGATGGCGACGAGCGGGATGGCGGCGACGACCACGCTGGCGAACACCAGGCCGGTGAAGGCGGCGTTGGACAAGCTCCGTCGGGACAGCTGCCGGCCGTCCTCCGGCGTGCGGGGGCCGAAGACGGTGTCGGGCGCTGTCGACCCGGGGGACACCTCCGGAGCCCCGGGGCTCACCCCTTCCCTCCGGCCAGGCGACGGTCGGCCCGGCTGGTCACCGTGCGGGCCAACAGGTTCACGATCACGGTCATGAGGAACAGGACGACGCCGAGGCCGATGAGAGCGGCCCGGTGCGTCCCGGTGGCTTCGCCGAACTGGTTGGCGACCACGGCCGCCATGGCGTCGCCGGGCTCGAACAGCTGTGCCCGGACCGCCGGTGCCGACCCGATGACGAGGGCGACGGCGATCGTCTCGCCCATGGCGCGTCCGAGGCCGAGCATGACGGCCCCCACGAGACCCGTGCGGCTGTAGGGCAGGACGGCGCCCCGGATCATCTCGAAGCGGGTGGCGCCGAGCCCCAGGGCCGCCTCCTTCTGGTCCCGGGGAACGGTGTTGAACACCTCCCGGCTGATCGACGTCACGATCGGCGTGATCATGACGGCCAGGATGATGCCGGCGGTCATGAAGCTCTTCTGGCTGGAGCCGTGGAATACGGTGCCGAGCAACGGAATTCCGTCGAAGGCGCTACTGATGCGCTCGTAGAGCTTGGCGATCTCCGGGCCGAACACGAGGATCCCCCACAGGCCGTACACGACGGACGGGATGGCCGCCAGCAGGTCGATGAGGTACACCACCGGC
>JAUZEX010000525.1 GCA_030838815.1 Actinomycetota bacterium | reverse complement strand
ATGGGACAGGGAGAGGCGGGCGTCGCGGTAGAAGGCCGACGTCTCGGCCACCTCGGCCGGCGACGGCTTCCGGGTCGACGTGAGCGCCGGCCGTTGTCCTCCGGCCCCGCCCAAGCCTGCACTCGATGCGGCGAGCGCGGCCACGGTCACGACCGCCACGGTGCTCAGTGCTCCCACCGCCAGGCGCCAGCGGCGCCGGTGTTCCCGCTTGACGCCCATGCCGGTCCCCCCGAGCGAGCCGTCCCGTCGCAACCGAGTCAATTATTTCAACGGACTATTCGACTGAACGTAACATTTGGGATACCAGACGGCAAGGGACCGCGGCGGTCGTGTCGCACCTTCTCCTCGCGGTCTGAGGCGGGCGCCCCCTTGCCGATCGGCAGCCCGATGTAATTTAATGGGATCGTCAGTCGAATTATTCTGCGGCGTCCGAGGCGGGAGAACCGACATGCTGGAAGCCCCCATGATCATCGGCGGCAAGGCCGTCTGGGCACCGGACACGGTGACGGCGGTCAACCCCGCCCGGTTGGACGAGATCGTCGGCCATTTCCCGCAGGGCACCGAACGTGACGCCGGCGCGGCGGTCGCGGCCGCCCACGCCGCCCTCGACGAATGGCGTTCCGTGCCGGTGAAGGAACGTGCCGAACGGCTCGTTGCGGCCGGCGACGAGCTGCATCGCCGGTCCGAGGAGTTCCAGCCGGGCTTCACCCGCGAGCACGGCAAGACCCTCGTCGAGAGCGGCTTCGACATCGCCGTGGCGGGCGACATCCTCCGCTACTACGGTGCCCACCCCGAATACCTCGACGACCACGTGCTGACCGACTACCGCGGGACGCTGCGGATCCGCAAACAGCCGATGGGCGTGTGCGCCGCCATCGTCCCCTGGAACTGGCCGATCGCCCTGTCAGCCCTCAAGATCGGCCCGGCGCTCCTGGCCGGCAACACATTGGTCGTGAAGGGCCCCGACCACGCCTCCATCACCATGCTGCTGGCCCTCGGAGCGGCCTCGGAGTGCTTTCCTGCCGGAGTGCTGAACGTGCTGTCGGGGCACGGTCCGGAAGTGGGCCGCACCCTGGTCCGCGACCCGGGCGTGGCCAAGCTCACCCTGACGGGGGGCACGGTCACCGGCCGGGCCGTGGCCGCCGAGGCGGCTGAGACGCTCAAGCGCGTCACGCTCGAGCTGGGCGGGAACGACGCCGCCATCGTCCTCCCCGATGTGCCGCTCGACGAGGATCTGGCCGAGAACATCGTGCTCGGCGCCTTCACCACCTCCGGCCAGATCTGCTTCGCCATCAAGCGGTTGCTCGTGCACCGGTCCATCTTCGGCGACGTGGTCGACCTCCTGCGTACGGCGGTCGACGACATCGTCGTGGGCGACGGCCTTCTGCCCGACGTGCGCATCGGGCCCCTGAACAACCAGCGCCAGTACGAGTCGGTCACCGGCCTCCTCCGGCGCACCCGGGACGCCGGCCTCGCCATCGAGGAGCGCGGCGCCCTTCACCCCGACGCCGATCCCGCCAACGGCTGGTTCGTCCGCCCGCACCTCGTCCTCGACCCGCCCGACGGCTCCGAGGTCGTGACGTGCGAGCAGTTCGGCCCCGTGCTTCCCATCCTCGCCTACGACACCGAGGACGAAGCCGTCGACCGCGCCAACGACACGGCCTTCGGGCTGTGCTCGTCGATCTGGACGGGCGATGACGACCACGCCTTCGAGCTCGCCGACCGGCTCGAAGCGGGCACGACCTTCATCAACGGGCACAGCGTCTTCAACATCGATTTCGACGCCCCCTTCGGCGGCTGCAAGCAGAGCGGCTACGGCCGGGAACTGAGCTATCACGCCATCGACGAGTACGTCCGCATCCAGGCCGTGACCAACAAGCGGCTCTAGCTACTTCGACCCGATCAGGGCAGGCTGTAGCCGCCGTCGACCACGACGGCGGAGCCGGTCGTCCAGCGGGCGTCGTCGGAGGCGAGGTAGACGAAGGCGCCGACGACGTCGGCCGGAGTGCCGAGGCCGAAGGGGTGCTTGGCGGCCAGGCTCTCCATGGCCGCTTCGGGGACGTCACGGTGCATGTTGGACGGGAACACGCCGGGACAGACGCAGTTGACCCGGATCCCGTCCCGGGCGTACTCCACCGCCGCCACCTTGGTCAGGTGGATCACCGCCGCCTTGCTGACCCCGTAGGGAGCGGCGTAGGGCCAGGCGGTCATTCCGGCCACGGAGGCGGTGTTCACGATCGACCCGGAGCGGGCCGGGCGCATGACCCGCAGGGCGTGCTCGATGCCGTGGAGCACACCGAACAGGTTCACGTCGATGGCCCTCCGCCAGTCCTCCGGCGTCAGGTTGTGGATCCGGCCGTTGGGGGAGACCACGCCGGCGTTGTTGACCATGACGTCGAGGCGGCCGTGCTCGGCGACGGCCCGGTCGACCAGACGGCCGACGGCGTCGCTATCGCGCACGTCGGCCGCTTCGGAGATGACCGGCGTGCCGCCGGGGTCGGGGGCGGCCGCGTCGCCGGGGTCGGGGCCGGCACCGAGGGCGGCCCCGGTGGCGTCGAGCGCGGCCGCGTCGGCGTCGGTGAGGATGAGACCGGCGGCGCCTTCGGCGACGAAGCGCTCGGCCAGGGCCCGTCCGAGGAGACCGCCGGCGCCGGTGAGGAGGATGACCTTTCCGTCGAGTCGCATGTCCGCTTCCGGTTCAGATGGCGACGAGCGTGCGGATCTCGTCGGCGATGCGGGCCGCGCCGGGGAGCCACAGCCGTTCCAGGTTGGGGGCGTAGGGCGCGGGCACGAACGGTGCGCCGACCCGGCGGACGGGTGCGTCGAGGGACCAGAAGCCCTCGTCGGCGGCGAGGGCGGCGAGCTCGGCGCCCACCCCGAAGTCGGTGACGGCTTCGTGGGCGATGAGGAGACGTCCGGTCTTCTGCAGCGAGGCGAGCACGGTCGACCGGTCGAGGGGCGAGATCGTGCGCAGGTCCACGACCTCCACGTCGATGCCGTCGGCGGCGCAGAGGCGGGCCGCCTCCAGGCTCTCGTGGACCATCCGGGACCACGAGACCACGGTCACGTCCCGGCCCTCCCGGACGACGGCCGCCGTGCCGATCGGCACGAGGTGCTCCGGCGGCGGCATCACGCCCTTCTTCTCATACAGCAGGCGGTGCTCGATGAACACGACGGGGTTCGGATCGCGGATGGCGGCCCGGAGCAGGCCGTAGGTGTCGGCCAGCGACGACGGCATGACCACCGTCAGCCCGGGGATGTGAGCCAGCAGGGCTTCGAGGCTCTGGGAGTGCTGGCTGCCCGAGGACCGGCCGGCGCCGAACTGCGTCCGCACGACCAGCGGGATCTCGACCGCGCCGCCGGTCATGAAACGGAGCTTGGCCGCCTGGTTCAACAGCTGGTCGAAGCAGACACCGAGGAAGTCGAGGTACATGAGCTCCACCACCGGTCGCAGCCCGGCCAGGGCGGCACCGACTCCCGCGCCCACGATCGCCGCCTCGGAGATCGGCGTGTCCCGGACCCGGTCGGGCCACCGCTCGTGCAGCCCCCGGGTCAGGCCGAACACGTTGCCGCCGGCGCCGACGTCGACCCCGAAGACCACCACCGTCGGGTCGGTTTCGAGCTCGTGCTCCAGCGCGGCGCGAATGGCCTGGGAGAAGCGGCGCTCCTCCCCGCCCGAGGGGAGCGGCCGCTCCACGATCGCCGGCCGCTCGGCGAGCACGAACTCGAAGAGGGAGGCGTCGCTCGGGGCATGGGCGACGCGGGCCTTCTCCTCGCCCTCGCGGACCTC
>JAUZEX010000517.1 GCA_030838815.1 Actinomycetota bacterium | reverse complement strand
GTCTCGTGTCGAACCTGCCCATTGTGGGCGGCCTCCTCGGCGGTAGCTCGGCGTCGGGCGGCGGTCTGGCCGGTGGCCTGCCGATCGTGGGCGGTCTCGTGTCGAACCTGCCGGTGGTCGGCGGCCTCCTCGGCGGTAGCTCGGGGTCGGGCGGCGGTCTGGCTGGTGGCCTGCCGGTCGTCGGCCCCCTGGTCAGCAACCTGCCCATCGTCGGCGGCCTCGTCGGCAGCGGCGACGCCTCCATCTCCGGTGGCGGTGTCGGCGCCCTCGTCGGCGGCCTGCCCCTGGTCGGCGGAATCGTGTCGAGCCTGCCCATCGTGGGCGGCGGCGGCGGTCTGGCCTCTGGCGGCGGCCTGCCCATCGTCGGCGGCCTGCCGATCGTCGGCGGTCTGCTCGGCAGCCTCACCGGCGGCGCCGGCGGCCTGCTGGCCGGCGGCCTCCTGTAATCAGGAGCCGCAAGATCACCGGCCTGCTGGGCGGCCGGTAACGCAAGACACCCACGTGCCTTCCATCCCGCTGGTCGGTGCGGTGCCCAGCCTGTGCAGTGCAGTGCAGTGCGAATGCAAGTACACGACAGAACAACCGCAGGCCATCCCGCTGGTGGCCTGCGGTTCTGTCGTTCCGGGCAAAAATCCCCGCCGTCGTATTCGCGCGGAGAGAGGTGTAAGCCCACTTACGGTCGAATTGTCGAGTGGGCTCACCTTCGACTTCCGCCATCGGCCCCGTGGCGGAGGCCCAGGGCAAGCCCGAGTTCTTGACGGGACAGCATCCGACGGCGCAAGGAGGACTGCGTTGGCATCGACGGTACGACGGATAGGTGCAGCCGGCCTCGCCTTGGGCCTCTGCATAGGAGCGGCGAGCACCCTTCCCGCTCTGGCTGACACGACCGCACCGGCGCCGGTCGGCGGCGCGCTGCTGGGAGCGGTCGACGGCGGGCTGCTCGGCGGTCTCGTCGGCGGACTGCTCCAAGGTCAGGGCGGAGTCTTCGGTCCCGGCGGCGGCGTGTTCGCGGGCGAGAACACGGTCGGTGACGTCGTCAACGGCCTGAGCGGCGGTGTGGGCGGGAGCGACGGTGTGCTCGGCGGCTTGTCCGCCCTGAGCGCCGTCGGCGACGCGCTGGCCAATCCGCAGATCGGCGGAGACGGCAGCTTGGGCGATCCGCAGGTGGGGGGCGGCCCCGTCGGCGGCGTACTGGGCGGCCTTCTCGGCGGTCTGTTGAGCGGAGGCCCGGGCCTTCTCGGAGGCGTCTTCTAGGAATCACCTCCACATCTCCGACGCATGCGCTGGTTCACGTTGCCGGCCGCCTCCGGGTGGCCGGCAATGTCGCGTGGCTGGCCGGGAATTTCCACCCTATTTCGCGCCGAAAGAGGGGTTTGCCCACTTTAAGTGGAATCTCTGATCGGAACAGGGGAGGGCCGGCGGCGGTGCCGGCGTATTGCAAGGAGAATTGCTTTGACGACTATTCGACGAGCCGCTGCCCTCGGGCTCGCCCTCGGCCTCGGCCTCGGGGCCCCGGCCATGGCCAGCAGCGGGCATGCCTGGCATCACGGTTCTGACCAACACAGCACGGCCTGGGGCGTCGACGTCGCCGGCGAAGACGGTCCGGCCTGGGGTCTCACGGTCACCGACCACGGCCCGGCCTGGGGTGTCCGGGTCGCCGACGACAGTGCCTTCAGCCTTCCGGTCGTCGTCGACGGCGACCTCCTGGGCCAGAAGGGTTGGGACCGGGGTCTCTCTGCCTTCGGCATCGACGACGCCTCGATCACCGGTGACAACCCGGTGGCCGACGCCTACCTGGGCCAGCCCGGATCTTCCAACAGCCTCACCGGCTGGACGAACGACCGCGGCGGCTGGCTCGGCGGGCTGCTGGGTGACAACGCCTGGGTCGCCGGGGGGCTCTTCTAAGCCTTCCGCTCCGGTCCGGGAGTTCCTGTTCGTTGCCGGTCGCCTTCGGGCGGCCGGCAACGACGCGTTGTGCCTGGAGGCGGGTGAAGCTCCCAAGCGTCCGGGGTGCCCGGTGGCACCGAAGGAAGGCAAGCTGGGAGTCTCTGATCACGAAAGGCGACTGTCCGTGCTGCTGGCCGAGCTGACCGTCCGTCACACCCGGCGGCACATGCCGACCCGGCGGGTGGCGCTCGGCGATCGCGTGCTGCCCACCGGGCATCCCGGGTACGGCCCGATCCTGCTCGCCTGTCTGGCCGCCACGACGATCGAGGGCCTCGACGAGGAGCAGGCGGAGGCTCTCCTGCCCTTCCTCCGGGACGCCCGCAACGGGTTGGCCGTGCCGCGCCGGGCGCTGCGCTTCCGGCTCCAGGTCGACACCGAGGGGCTGGCCTACTCCCGCCACCGGCTCCTCGGGGAGGGCGAGGGCCTGGTGGCGGAACTCGACGTCCACGCTCATCACCCCGTGCCGCAGCTCCTGGGGGCGGTGATGGCGGCGGCGGCCCTGGCGTCCTACCCGCGCCAGCTCGCCCTGCGGGCCATCGAGGGCGCCATCGAGCGGCCGGGCGTGCTGCCCGAGGGCATCACCGCCCGGTGGGTGACCCACGTGCAGCAGGCGACCGGCGATTTCCGGGCGCGGCCGGCGCCGGCCGCGCCCGGGAAGGGGCGGGCGACCGACGTGTGGTGGGGGGTGCCGGCCGAACGCCGGTGGGCCATGGAAGTGTTCGGGTTCAGCCCCGACGCCTCCCTCGAACGGGAGGACGTCCTGCGCCGCTTCCGGCGGCTGGTCCGCCTGGCCCATCCCGACCACGGCGCGGCCCACGGCGGGGCGGCGGAGCGGATCGTGGAGCTGGGCGAGGCTCGGAGAGTTCTGCTGCACGAGCGGTAGGGTTTCTCCGCCCAAATCGCCACAGCAGGAGAGACCGCCGCCATGAAGGTCACGATCGTCGGATCCGGTTTCTACGGTTCCACCACCGCGCTGCGCGTCGCCGAAGCCGACATCGTCGACGAGGTCGTGATGGTCGACATCATCGAGGACAAGCCCCAGGGTCTGGCCCTCGACATGATGCAGAGCCGGCCCATCGAGCGCTTCGAGACGCGCATCATCGGCAGCAACTCCTACGACGCCACCGCCGGGTCCGACGTGTGCGTGATCACCGCCGGGCTGCCCCGCAAGCCGGGCATGAGCCGGATGGACCTGCTGGAGGTCAACGCCAAGATCGTGGGCGACGTCACCCGGCAGCTGGTGGCCGGCTCGCCCGACTCCATCCTCATCGTGGTGTCGAACCCACTCGACGAGATGACCGCTCTCGCCGCCCAGGTCAGTGGCTTCCCCCACGAGCGGGTGATCGGCCAGGCCGGCATGCTCGACACGGCCCGGTTCCAGCACTTCGTGGCTGAGCGCTTCGGCATCTCGCCGCTGGAGGTGGAGGCCATCACCCTCGGCAGTCACGGCGACACGATGGTGCCGGTGCCGAGCCAGGTGAAGGTGGCCGGCAAGCCCTTGTCGGAGGTGGCCGACCCCGAGACCATCGACGAACTCGTCCGCAAGACCCGGGACGGGGGAGCGGAGATCGTCGGGCTGTTGAAGACGGGTTCGGCCTACTACGCCCCGTCGTCCGCCGCCGCCGCCATGGTGAAGGCCGTCGTGGGCGACACCAGGACGCTCATGCCGGTGTGCGCCTGGATGACCGGCCAGTACGGCATCTCCGACGTGTACCTCGGCGTGCCGGCCCGGCTCGGCCGCCGCGGCGTGGAGGAGATCGTCGAGCTGCCGCTGACCGACGACGAGGTCGCCGCCCTGCGCACCGCCGCCGACGCCGTGCGGGCCAAGCAGGCCGACGTCACCCAGTTCATCGAGGGGTAGCGCCCGCGGTCAGAAGCCGGGCAGCGCAGCGGGGATGTCGACCTTATCGATGAAGGTTCCGTCGGTGGCGACGGCGGTGACGGCCATCCGGTCGGAGAAGACCTCGACGCCGGTGAAGTGGTGCTTGACCACGCCGACCCGCATCTCCGGCGCGCCACAACCGGGGATGAGCGGGTAGAGCTCACGACCGCCGCCGCCGGTGACGATGAACGTCGTGCCCTCGGCGGTGAGGAACCGCTGGTAGTCGTGGTCGTGGCCGTTGAGGACGAGGGGGACCTTCCCGGAGTCGAGCGCCGAGTACCAGTGGGTGATGACCTCGGGTGTGCGGCCGTGGAGCCCGCAGGAGAACACCGGCTGGTGGAAGACGGCCACGGTGAACAGCGGGGGCGCCGGCTCGGCCAGCCGGTCGGCGAGCCACCTCGCCTGCGCGTCGTCCGGGTGGTTGGCGTCGAGGAACAGGAACCGCACCCCGGGCAGCGTCTCGACGAAGGGGAGGGCGGGCAGCCCGAGGAACTTCAACTGCTCGGCGCCGTGGCCGGCGGCCTCGTCGTGGTTGCCGAGCGTCGCCCACAGGGGCCGGCCGGTCACCTGCAGAGCGGTGTATGGCGCCTTGAGATAGGCCTCGAACAGCCTCGGCTCGCCGAAGTCGTAGACATTGTCGCCGGTCGTGACGAGAGCGTCGACGCGGTGTCCGTCCCGGATCCACTGCAGCATTGCGGCCGCCACCGCCCCTTGCGCCGTTCCGCCGCCGAAGTCGCCGAAGGCCACGAAGCCCGACATCGGGTGGTCAACGTCGAACGGCGGCTGTCCGTCGTCGGGAAGCGGGATGGGGTTCACGGAAGTGGTGGTCGAGGTGGTCGACGGCGCAGCCGTCGTCGTGGATCCGAGCGCCGCGCCCCGCTCCCGGCGCGTCGGTGTGCAGGCGGTCACGAAGCCGGCGGCGAGGAGACCCAGCATGTTCCGGCGCGACAGCGGCGCGGGGGCCATGACGCCACGGTACCCGGGCCCGGATGAGGCGCGGCCTCGGCAATCGGGCAAGTCTGTGCCCCCATGTCCGCCACAGCGCGACCGAGCGACGAGCACCGCCGCCCTGCCGGGCCCGAGCCATGGTGGGCCGACGCCTGGGAGATCGACTTCGCCGCCGACCCCACGGACGAAGACTCCGGCGGGGTGGGCGGATTCGTGCGGCTCGCCCTGCTGCCGGCCCAGGGTGTCGCCTGGTGGTGGACGGGCCTGCTCACTCCCCGCCTGGTGGCGGTGCGGGACCACGAGGTGCCTCTGCCCCGGGCCGGCCTCGAGGTGCGGGCGGACGGGCTGTGGGGGGAGCTCGTCTGCGAGACGCCGCTGGAGCACTGGAGCGTCGGCCTCGAGGCCTTCGGCATCGCCTACGACGACCCGGCCGACGCCTGGGGCGACGAGTGGGGCGAGCGCCTGCCCGTCGGCCTCGACCTGGAGTGGGAGGCCATCGCCGAACCCGGGGATCTGGCGCCGGCCGGGCCGCCACCGCCCGACGGGGTCGCCTACTGCCAGCCCGGCCGGGTCAACGGGGAGATCCTCGTGGGCCCCGACCGGATTCCCCTCCGCGGCACCGGGTTCCGCTCCCGGGCGTCCGGCGTCCTCGACTGGTGGTCCGGCCGCCCCCACCGCCGACTGGCCTGGGTGAGCGGCGACCGCGGCGCGGTCGCCGTCGAGGGCCGGGACTCGGCGAGCCCGTTCCCTGGAGCGGGAGATGACAGGACCACGGTCCTCGGGGAGGCTCCGCTGCTGGTGACGGCGCCAGGGCGGCCGGCGGTGCGGCTGGCCCGGGCTCTGTGCCGGGTCGACGGCCCCGACGGAGGCATCGGCTGGGCCGAGTGCTTCCCTGCCGGGGCGGAGTGAGTGAGGCCAGGAGGGCCCTGAAGCGTCCTCCTACCGCCGCGGGCCGGTGATCGAGCGGGCCGTGGCGGCGTCGAACTTCCCCGTCGCCGGAAGGCCGAGGCTCTGCTGGATGGCGGCGATAGCGGCCTTGGTGGCCGGGCCGAGCACGCCGTCCTGCGCCACCGGCTGGCCGAGCAACCCGAGCACCCGCTGGAGATAGAGGGCGGCCGCGCCGTTGGCGGCGTGGCCCGTGAGGAGCTCCCAGGTGGTGGCTTCGTCGATGGCCGACCACTGCTCGGCCGTGGCGTGGTTCCAGACCCAGAACGAGACCGCGACCGCGCCCTTCGACATGGCCGTGTTCATGAAGGCGACCAGCTGCTCCTTGGGTGGGTCACGGTCGGGCCCGCCCTCCGGTCCGCCGTTGTAGGCCTGGCCGACCGGCAGAATGGGCTTGCCGAGGGGGGCGAGGGCGGCGATGGCGCCGGCGACGTCGGTGACCGGGTCACGGTTCTGCCAGTAGACCATCGGGGCGATGGCGTCGAAGCTGGCGGTGGCCTCGGCGAAGGGGAAGGGCCGCTTGGGGCTCGGCCGGGGGACGGTGGCGATGAGCGGGTAGCTGGCGCCCACCAGCCCCCGGAGCCTGGCCCCGTAGGCGGCGGCGCGCTCGGCCGTGAGGGTCACACCCTCTGACGACGTCTCGATGTCGGCCGAGAAGGCGTCGATGCGGTGCCCGGTCGGGGTGGCGTAGTCGATCTCGGCCTTGGCCCGGTCGGCGTCGGCGGTGGGGTCGTCGAGGTACACGAAGTCCCACCCCACCACCTTGAGGCCGGCGGCGTGGGCCACAGGGAGCAGTTTGTCCAGCTCGGGCTGGTCGTAGAACCCGCCCTTCGACGACCCAAGCCGGAGGTAGAGATGGGTGAGGCCGGCCGCCTTGGCCTTGTCGACCACCTTGGCGGCGTCGCCGCCCTCGGCCATCGACAGCTGGTAGAGCCACATGCCTTTCCCGAGCGGGACGATCGGCTTCGGAGCGGGGGCCGCGGCCGGCGGCGCGGCCGCAACCGGGGGCGCCGGGGGGGTGGTGGGCGGCGGGGTCGCCTCGGCGGCCCGGTCGGGCGTGGCGGGCGGAGCGGCCGGATCGGCCGCCACCGGCGGGGCGGGGGCGGTGGTCGGCGGGTCGGCGGCCAGAGGGGAGGTGGCGGGCGGTACGTCGTTGAACTCGTCGCCGGAGAGGGCGGCGGCGTTTTCGAGCTTCCCGGGCGCTCCGGACGGGCGCACGAAGGCGGTGGCCACCCCCACCGTCAGCACGATGAGCGACAGGAAGAGAACCTGGAGATGCCGCGGCCGCCCGGAGAGCATGCGCAGAGGCATGGACCTTCTCCTTTCTGGGTAGCCGTACGGTGAATACAACGACGGAGGGTCCGCGCAATGACGCGGGTGTAATCCCTGACCGTCTTTTTCGACGCGTCGCCCGCGTTCCTTGAGATTCCTACTGCCTGGAGACGCCGCGACGAAAGAATTTCTTCTGTCCGGCCCGGCAATTGCTGGAATCAAGCCCGCGCAGGACCCCAGTTATTGGCAGAACTGGCTCAGGTTTCCTGGACCTCGAGCTGGCCGTCGGCGTAGCGGGCCCGCAGGACCTTCTTGTCGAACTTGCCGACGCTCGTCTTGGGAACCTCTTCGATGAAGCTCCACCGCTCCGGCAGCCACCACTTCGCCACCCGCTCGGCCAGGAACCCCTTGAGGTCTTCCACCGAGATGTCCTCGCCCTCCTTGAGGACCACGCAGGCCAGCGGCCGCTCGTCCCAGCGCTCGTCGGGGACACCGACGACCGCCGCCTCCTTCACCGCCGGATGGCCCATCAGCGTGCCCTCCAGCTCCACGGACGAGATCCACTCGCCGCCCGACTTGATGACGTCCTTGGCCCGGTCGGTGATCTGGATGAAGCCGTTGGGCTCGACGCAGCCGACGTCGCCCGTCCGCAGCCAGCCGTCGTGGAACTTCTGCGGGTCGTCGTCCTTGTAGTAGGAGCCAGTGATCCAGGGGCCGCGGACCTCGATCTCGCCCACGGCCTCGCCGTCCCAGGGAAGGACCGAGCCGTCGTCGGCGGTGATGCGCAGCTCCACGCCGACGATTACCCGGCCGGTCTTGGCCCGCCACTCCATGTCCTCTTCGGGAGGGGCGCTCTTCGGCGGCATGGCCACGGCGGCGATGGGGGACGTCTCGGTCATCCCCCAGGCCTGGATGATCTTCACGCCGTGGCGCTCCTGGAAGGCCTCCATGAGGGCCCGGGGCACGGCCGAGCCGCCGCAAGGCACCAGGCGCAGCGAGGTGAGGTCGACGGTGTCCTTGTTCTTGTCGGCGTAGGCCAGGATGTCGTTCCAGACCGTGGGGACGGCGCCCGACACCGTGGGCTTCTCGGCCATGATCAGCTTGCACAGCGGCTCGCCCTGGAGGAACCGGTTCGGCATCACGAAGTCGGAGCCGGTCATCCAGCCGGCGTAGGGGAGCCCCCAGGCGTTGGCGTGGAACATCGGGACGATGGGCAGGATGCGGTCCCGCTCGGTCAGGGCGAAGGTGGTGCCGCTGGTGGCGGCCATGGAGTGCAGGTAGGTCGAACGGTGGCTGTAGACCACACCCTTCGGGTTGCCGGTCGTGCCGCTCGTGTAGCACATGGCCGCCGCCGACCGTTCGTCGACCTCGGGGTAGTCGTAGCCGCCCGGCTCGGCGGCCAGCAGCTCCTCGTAGGACAGGACGTTGCCGCCCAGCCCGCTGGCGTCGCCGTCGCCCACGACCACGAAGTGCTCGACGGTCTTCAGCTCGGCCGCCACCCGGGCCAGGAGCGGGATGATGCTGGCGTCGACGAGGACAACCCTGTCCTCGGCGTGGTTGGCGATGTAGGTCAGCTGCTCGGGAAACAACCTGAGGTTCAGGGTGTGGAGCACGGCGCCCATGGACGGGACGGCCAGATAGGCCTCGAGGTGCTCCTGATTGTTCCAGGCGAAGGTGCCGACGCGGTCGCCCGGCCGTATGCCGAGACGGGCCAGAGCCGAGGCCAGGCGGTCGGCTCGCTCGGCCACCTGGGCGAAGCTCGCCCGCCGGCACGACTCGCCCTCGAACGTCACCACCTCGCTCTCGCCGAAGACGCTCCGGCCGTGGCGGAAGATCGCCGAGATGGTGAGCGGGAAGTCCTGCATGGTCGAGAGCATCTCGGTGAACCTCCTGGCCAGAGCGTTCGGAGCAGAGGGAAACGATACCGGCACCGGGGGTCGCGCCGTCGACCGCGGGTCAGCTTCGTGGATTCGGGCTGTGCTGCTCGAGGTAGGCCGTGACGGCCCGTTTGCCTTCGGTGAAGACGGCGTCCTCGACCTCGGGGTCCCGCCGGTAGGCACACTCGAAGATGCGGTCCCCGAGCTCGATGCCCAGTTCGGCGACGAGCGGGTCGGCGTCGGGCCGGATGAGCCCCGCCTCCACCATCACGGTGTGCCACCCGGCCGCCAGCCGCCGGCCCCGGTGGCGGACGGCGGCTTCCACCGGCGGCGTGCGCCGGCCGCCGAACCACAGGCGGGCGAAGGCCGGATGGGACCGGTAGTACGCCCGGTGCACCTCGAAGGCGAAGTCCACGAAGGCGGACAGAGACGCCGTGGCGGCGCCGGCCTTCGCCGTCTGGCTCACCGTCGCCACATGCTCGTCGAGGGCGTCGAGCTCCCGCTGCAACACGGCGTCGAGGACGGCGTCCCGGTCGGCGAAGAACTGGTACAGGGTGGCGACGGGGACGTCCGCGCCGCCGGCGATGGCGCGGGTCGTGGCCGCATCGACACCGTCCCGCTCCACGATGGCGGTGGCGGCGGCCAGGATGCGTTCGACCCGGGCCTGGCTCCGAGCCTGCACGGGCAGGCGGCGAGATCCGTCCTTGACGCTGACCACGGACCCATTGTAGACAGGTCCATAAACATGACTAATGTTCATGTCCGAGCGGGGGGCTCTCGGTGGCCGGCGTGTGCTGAACGGGCGGCGGGCGCACAACGAGATGTACCAGGGGATGCACCAGCCGGTTGTGACAAGACGACGCTCTGCGTAACATCGTGACCCTTGGTTCCTCTGGTCGAGCCCCGGGCCCGATCCTCGTCGGGCGGCACCAGCCGCGACACCGCGACGAGGATCCTCGACGCCACGCTGGCCACCATGGCCGATCACGGCGTCGCCCGGCTGTCGCTGGAGGACGTCGCCAAGCGGGCCCGCCTGTCCCGGCAGACGGTGTACCGCTACTTCCCGTCCAAGGGCGTGCTGCTGGAGGCGACGGTCCTGCGGGAGGAGCAGGTCTTCATCGCCAACATGATCGCGGCCGCCGGGCGCCACAAGGACCTGGAGCCGGCGCTGCGGGCGGCCATCGAAGCGGCGCTGCGCACCGGACAGGCCCACGCCCTCCTCAACCGGCTGCTGGCCACCGAGCCCAACGCCCTGGTGGCGCTGGTCACGACCGACCGCGGGCCGGTGCTGTCCGCCGCCCGCCAGGGCCTGGAGGAGATCCTGGCCGGATGGCTCCCCCGGGCGCCGAAGGCCCGCCTCGGGATGGCGGCGGACGCGGTCGCCCGGCTCCTCGTCAGCTACGTCGTGAACCCGCCCGCCGATCCGCCCGCCCAGGTGTCCGCCCGCCTGGCCCAGCTTCTGGTCCACGGTCTGCCGAGCGCCAACTGAGAAAGGGGAAGGGGGGAGCATGGAGGTGGAGCCGCCGATCGCCGGCCCGCTGACGGAGAAAGTCGAAGTCCCGGCGGCGCTGCCGCCCGTGGCGCCTCCCGTCGCAGCGGGGCGCAACAAGCTGCCCAACCCGTTGTCGGCCGCAGGGCGGGGCGTGGGCGAGGCGGGCGAGATGGTGTGGCTCTTCGCCACGGTGGCCAAGGACGCCGTGCTCCGCCCCCGGGGCTACTGGGGCGACGTGCGCGACCAGATGTACTCGATCCTGCGCCTGTGCTGGGCGCCGATGGTGATCTCCACCTTCGCCTTCGGATTCGGGGCGCCGGGACTGCAGGCCCTCAACTTCTTCTCGCTCTTCGGGGTGCCGGAGCGGCTGGGGTCGTTCTTCATCATGGCCAGCGTCCGGGAGTTCGCCCCCTGGATCAACGCCATGGTGGTGGCGGGGGTGGTGGGCACGGCCATCACCGCCGACCTCGGCGCCCGGCGCATCCGCGAGGAGCTCGATGCCCTCGAGGTCCTCGGCGTCGACCCTGTCCGCACGCTGGTCCTGCCCCGAGTGATCGCTCTCTTCTTCATGACTGGTTTGCTCGACATCGTGGCCCTGCTGTTCGGCTGCCTCGGCGGGTTCGTCGCCGCGGTGGGCGTGGGCGGCGCCACCCCGTCCGCCTTCGTGGGGAACTTCTTCGAGAACGCCACCGTGACCGACCTGTGGGCCAGCGTGGCCAAGACGGCGCTGTTCGGCCTCATCGTCGGCGTCGTGTGCTGCTACAAGGGTTTGCGGGCCCAGGGCGGACCGGCGGGCGTCGGGCGGGCCGTGAACCAGGCCGTGGTCGCCTCCTTCGCCGGCATCTGGATCTTCAACTACGTCTTCACGTCGATCCTGCTCGGGCTCAACCCGAGTATGCAGGTGTTCAAGTAGATGGCCACCACCGAGTTCGAATCGGTAGATGCGCAATACACGGTCCTCGGGCCGGGGACGTTGCTGCGCAAGGGTCGCGGTCTCCTCGAGACCACCGGAGACATCACCCGCTTCTCCTTCGAGGCGCTGCGGGCCATCCCGAAGCTGCGGCTCTACCCCAGCGAGGTGTTCCGCCAGGCGGCGATCCTTATCCTCTCCTCGGGACTGATCATCTGGCTGATGGAGTTCGTCATCGGCATGCAGTGCGGGCTGGAGGGCAAGTACTTCCTCGGGGCCTTCGGGGCCGACGCCTACGCCCCGATCTTCTCCGCCTGGTGCGCCCTGCGGGAGATGGCGCCTTACATGTGGGGCTACATCCTGGCCGCCAAGGTCGGCTGCGGGCTGGTGGCCGAGATCGGATCGATGCGGATCTCGGAGGAAATCGACGCCATGGAGGTCATCGGTGTGCGGCCGATGAGCTACATCGTCGCCGCCCGCATCGTCGCCGCCTGGATCGCTCTCCCGTTCCTGTACGTCACCGGGCTGGCCGTCATGTACCTGGCCGAGTGGCTGGTGGTGGTGAAGCAGCTGCACGGCGTGTCGCCCGGCGGCTACTCGCTCATGTTCTGGCTCTACCAGAACCCGACCGACTTCGCCTACTCCCTGGCCAAGGTCATGGCCATGGGAACGGTCATCGTCTTCGTCGGCTGCTACTACGGCTACAAGGCCAAGGGCGGTCCAGTCGGTGTCGGCTGGAACACGGCCAAGTCGATGATGCTCAACATGGTCCTGATCCACATCATCGGCATGGTGGGGACCCAACTCTTCTGGGGTCTGTCGCCCAACGCCCCGATCGCGAACTGAGGGAGACGTGAGCGTGAGCGCGGCGATCGAAGTCGATGCGGTCCACAAGGCCTTCAACGGCCAGAAGGTGCTGGACGGGCTGAACGTCGACTTTCAGGAGGGGTCGATCACCACGGTGCTGGGGCCGTCGGGGACGGGCAAGAGCGTGCTGCTCAAGCACATCGTGGCCCTGCTCTACCCCGACGCCGGCGACATCCGCGTCTTCGGCAAGAGCGTGGTCGGCATGGGGGACAACGAACTGTTCGCCATGCGGGAAGGGTTCGGCGTCCTGTTCCAGGACGGCGCCTTGTTCGGCTCGATGGACATCTACGACAACGTCGCCTTCCCGCTCCGCAAGCACACCAAGCTTCCGGAGGACAAGATCCGCCCCGTCGTCATGCAGCGTCTCGGCGAGGTGGGCCTCGAGGGGGCCCAGCACAAGATGCCCAACGAAATCTCGGGCGGGATGCGCAAGCGGGCCGGGTTCGCCCGGGCCCTCGTCCTCAACCCGAAGATCGTGCTGTTCGACGAGCCCGACTCGGGGCTCGACCCGGTGCGGACCAGCCTGTTGTGCGACCTCATCCTGAAGGTCCACCAGGAGCACGGCGGCACCTACCTGCTGGTGACCCACAACATCCCCACCGCCCGCAAGGTGTCCGACTACGTCGGGCTGCTGTGGCAGGGCCGAATGGTCCACTACGACACCACCGAGGAGGCCTTTTCGTCGCAGGACCCGTTCGTCCGCCAGTTCCTGGCCGGCGACTCCGCCGGCCCCCTGGGGATGGACTGAGGTGGCGACGCGCCGCTCCACCGCACTCCTCCTCGCCGGACTGGCGCTGGCCGCTTCTGCGCTGGTCGGCTGCTCGGCCGGCGGAGGCGGGGCGCGGGCCACGTTCGTATTCCCGGACGCCGCCAACCTCATCAGCGGCAGCCGGGTGCTCGTCGACGGGTTCGCCGCCGGGCGGGTGACGGACATCGAACCGAAGGACGGCAAGGCCTTCGTCGGAGTGCAGCTCGACTCCGCCCACTCTCCGCTGCGGGAGGGGACGACGGCCCGGATCTCCTACCAGTCGCTCCTCGGCGAACGGGTCGTCGATGTGCTGCCCGCGGCCAAGGCGAGCGCGGCGCTGCCCGACGGCGCCGTCGTCACCGCCACCACGCCCCGAGTGGAGCTCGACCAGCTGTTCAACGCCCTCGACCCGGAGACCCGGGCCGCCGTCAGTAAGGCGTTCCCCGGCCTCGACGCCGCCCTGGCGGGTCATGAGGCCGACGCCAAGGCCACGGTGGACAGCGCCGGGCCGGCGCTGGACGCCCTGGCCGAGATCGTCCAGGCGGTCGGCTCGGACGGGCCAACGCTGCACCGGCTGCTCACCTCGCTGCAGGACCTGTCGGCCCGGCTCGCGGCCCGGAAGGATGCGGTGCGGCAGACGATCCACGGCTTCGACCGGAACCTGCAGGCCGTGTCGGGCCAGGCGGGCGCGCTGGGCCAGGCCATCGACAAGCTGCCCGCCACTCTGCAGCAGGCGCAGTCCGCACTGGGGAAGGTGCCGGGGGCGGCGGCGGCCGCCGTACCCCTCCTGCACGACCTGCTGCCGGCGGCCCAGGCCCTCCCGGCCGCGGCGGCCGACCTGCGCCCGTTCCTGGCCGACCTTGCTCCCACCTTGGTCGACCTGAAGCCCACGCTGGCCGCGCTGTCCGATCTGCTGGTCGAGACCCCCGGCACCCTCGACCGGGCCCACGCCGTGCTCCCGCCCGCCGCCGGGCTGGTGGCCTCGCTGTTGCCGGCCATCGACTTCCTCCGGCCCTACACGCCGGAGCTGGCCGGCGCCATCGCCAACTTCGCCTCTGCCTCGGCCAACTACGACCGCAACGGCCACTACGTGCGCATCTTCGTGAGTTCGGGGTCGGCCTTCCTCGACGCGTCGCCGTTCCTTCTCAACCCGGCGCTGTCGCAGCATCCCGAGCGCAGGCCCGGAGAGCTGGTCGGCCAGCCATTGAGCGATGCCGCCGGAAGCATCGTCCGATGAGGGCGCGCCCGGTCCTTCTCGGCGGATTGATCCCGGCGCTGTTGCTCGGGGCCACATTCGCCGGCCCTGAGCCGACCTCGGGGGGCGGGGGCCATGACGTCACGGTCAAGGCCGTCTTCGCCGATGCGGGCGCCATCCTCCCCGGCAACGACGTCAAGGTCGACGGGGTGCAGGCCGGGCTGGTGAAGAAGGTCCGCCTCGTCGGCGGGAAGGCCGAGCTGACGCTCTCCGTCGGCGGCGCGTTCACGCCGCTGCACACGGACGCCTCGGCCGCCATCCGGCCCGTCAGCCTGCTGGGGGAGCGGTTCGTCGACCTCAACCGGGGGACGGCGGCGGCGCCCGTCCTCGGCAGAGGCGGAGTGATCTCCGAATCCCGCACGCGGCGGGCCGTGGACCTCCAGGAGGTCCTCGACGCCGTCGACGATCCCACCGGCACCGCCCTGGCGGCGCTGGTGGTCGGGCTCGGGCAGGGGATGGACGGCCGGGGGGCCGACGCCGGGGCCGCCCTCGACGCCCTGGCGCCGGCGCTGACCCGCACCACGGAGCTGCTTCAGATCCTCGGTGGCCAGAACGATCTCCTGGGCGCCCTCGTCGACAAGGTGGAGCCCGTGGCTTCGGCGCTGGGCGCCGAACGGGGCCAGCGGATGGACAAGCTGGTCGGGGCGGCCGACGCCCAGCTCGGGGCGACGGCGTCGGCCCCCCCCCAGCTGGAGGAAGCGCTGCAGCGGTTGCCCGACGCCCTGGCTGCGGCCCGCAGCGCACTGACCGAGCTGGCCGGCTTCGCCGACCAGACGGTGCCGGTGCTGGCGTCGCTGCGGCCGGTGACCGGCGACCTGCGCCGGATCGCCGACGAGCTTTCGGCCTTCGCCGATGCCGCCGGGCCGGCGCTGACGACGCTGGAACCGGTGCTGCGCAAGGGATCCGACCTCATCGGGGCCGCCCGCCCCGTGGCCGCCGAGCTGGCTGCGGCCGGCGGCGACCTCCAGAAGGTCTCCGAGTCGGGGCGGACGCTGGCCGAGGCGTTCCCGCCCGACCTCGGCAACCTGCTGGACTTCGTCCGCAACTTCGCTGTCGCCACCGCCGGCGCGGACGGCGTGAGCCACTACCTCCGGATCTTCGTGGAGGCCAGCTCCCAGGCTCTGGACGGGCTCTCGCCGTTCTCGGCGCCGGTGCTGGGCCAGCCGTCACCGGTCCCCGGGGCCCCCGCCGCCGACCCGACCGACGGCCTGGCCCATGACCGCTCCCCGCTACTCGGTGCGCCGGGCGTCGTCGGCGGTGTCGGCACTCTGCTCTGGAGCGGCGGCTTGCTCCCGGCGGCTGGTCGGCCGCTCGGCGGCTCGACGCCCGGCGCGGCCGACGGCGCGGTTCGTAGCGGCGATCCCGGCTCGGCCACCGGGCTCACCGCCGCCCAGGAGCGCTCTCTCCTCGACTACCTGCTGGGAGGACGCTGATGTTCCGCCGTGGCATGCCCGTCAATCCGAAGATCGTCGGGGCCGTCCTGCTCAGCACCTTCCTGGTCGCCCTGGCCTTTGCCTTCGTGTCGCACGCCGGCCTCCCCGGCCGCCACTACCGCTATGCCACCGCCGCCTTCGACGAGGTCCCGGCCAGCCTCCGGCCGGGCAGCGACGTCCGGGTCGACGGGGTGCGGATCGGCCAGGTGCATTCGGTGTCCTACAAGGGCGGCGAGGCCCGGGTGACGTTCCAGCTGCCGGGCGGCACCGAGGTGCACCGCGACGCCACGGCCAAGATCCGCAACCGCTCCGCCCTCGGCCAGAAGTACGTCGACGTCGACCTCGGCACGGCCGGCGCCGGCCCGCTTGGCAGCACAGTGCTGGACAAGAACCAGACCGTCAGCCTGGTCGAGCTCGACCAGGTGCTCGACGCCCTCGACCCCCCGACCCGGGCCGCGCTGGCCTCGGCGGTGCGGGAGCTGGGCGGCGGCATCGGCACCCACGGCCGGGATCTCAACGACCTCATCGCCGCCTCTCCCGACCTCCTCGCCGATCTCGGCACGACGTCGGCGGCGCTCTCCGACCCGAAGACCCGGCTGGTCCCCTTCCTGCAGGCGGCCGAACGGCTCGGCGCCCGCTTCACCGGTCGTCAGGCCGAGCTCGAGGCGCTGGTCGGCCACCTGGGCGACACCCTGGCCGCCGTGGCCGCCGACGGAGGCCGACCGCTGCAGTCGTCGTTGGAGCAGGCTCCCGGAACGCTGCAGGCCCTCACCCCGGCGTTGCGCGACCTGGCCGGCGCGGCGGCGTCGACCGGCGCCGCAGCCCGCGACCTGGGTCCGGCGGCGGCGGCGCTCGGAGCCGCCACACCGGACCTGCGGGGCGCGCTGCGGGAGATCGTCCCGACCCTGCGGGCCCTCCCCGGCGTGAACGGCCTCGCCGCGCCGGCGCTGGGGGCGCTGGCCACGACCCTGAACGACGCCCGGCCGCTGGCGCCGGCGGTGCGGCGCGGGATCAACCTCCTCTCGCTCCCGCTCGAGGTGCTCGCCCCCTACGCCGCCGAGCTCGACCTTGCCGCTGACGGTCTGCGGGACACCACCGCCGGCACTGATGCCGCCGGCAACTTCCTCCGCATCGTGGCCATCCTCGTCGGCGCCGACAACCTCTCCACGGTGCTGCCGCTGTCGTCGCCCGGCCTCAACCGCAACCCCTATCCCACGCCCGGCCAGGCCAAGACCGACGGGTCGAGATTCTCGCCCCTGGGGACAGCGCAGACGCCGGGTTCGCCGACCGGAACGGCGTCGAAGCCGGGAGCGTCCCGGTGATCGGGCTTCGCCGGACAATGGGCCGGCCCGTCCGCTGGATCGCGGCCAGGTCGCCCCTCCATCTCGGCGTGGCCTGGTTCGTGATCATGGCCGTGGCCGGTTACGGGCTGGTGCACAAGTCCGAGATCCTCCTCGGTCTCCACGACGGCAAGCTGGTGCGGGCCGAGTTCGCCTCCCGCTACAAGCTGGCCGACACCGTCTCCAAGGTTGAGCTCGGCGGTGTCCGGGTCGGAACCATCACCAGTCTGAAGTCGGCCCGCGACGGCGGCGCCGTGGTGACCATGAAGCTGGACCGATCGGTGCTCGGTGTGCTCGGCACCTCCCCCCGGGCGGCGATCCGGCCCGCCACTCTGCTCGGCGGCCCCGGCCTGTCGGCGGCCGTCGAGCTGACCCCGGGCGGCATGGCGGGCCGCTTCGACGGCGACCGCATTCCCCGCGACCGTACGGCGGTCCCGGTCGAGCTGGACCGTGTTCTCGAGGTGCTCTCCGACCAGGCCCGGGCCGGGATCTCCACCGGTGCCAAGGGTCTCGCCGCCGCCATCGGCACCGACGCGTCCGGGGTGAGTGGGCACCAGCAGCTCGGTTCGCTGCTGGCCGATGCACCGCCGGCGCTCGGCCCGGCCGGGCCCGTCCTCGGCGCGCTGAACGGCGCTGTCACCCCCGGCACCCCCGGCGGCGGTGACCTCCACCGGCTGGTCGACGAGTTGGGGCAGGTATCGGCCGCCCTCACCGCCCACGACGGCGAGTTGGAGGGCATCGTCGACGGGTCGGCGTCAGTGGCCGGCACGTTCGGCGACCGGGCCAAGGACGCGGCGGCCACCGTGGCCGGGATGCCGGGCGCCCTGGACCAGGCGCAGAAGGGCCTGGCCGCCCTCGGTTCCAGTCTCGACAAGCTGCAGGCGACCTCGCCGGGGGCCCGTCCGTCGGTGCAGCGGCTGACGGAGCTGCTCGGCCGTCTCACCCCGGTGCTGGCCAAGGGGCGGCCCGTGCTGGCTGACCTCCGACCCCTGGCGGCCGAGACGCGGCCGGTGGTCGAGCAGCTGACCCCGACCGCAGCCCTCGCCCGCCAGTTCCTCGCCGACCTCGATCAGCCCGTGATCGGCCGGCTGGCCGGTCCGGTGGCGAGTACCGTGCTGTCGCCTTACAGGGACTCGACGGCCAAGCTCTACGAGGAACTGGGCTACCTCACCACCGGGCTGGCCGGCATGCTGCAGTACACCGAACCGAACGGCGCAATGCTCAACTTCTACGCCGGCTTCGACGGGACGTCGCTGTCGTCGCCGGTCAACGGGCCCCGGCGGCCGGCGGTCGACCGCCCGGGCGGCCCGGCCCGGAAGGCCCTCGGATGACCCGCCGGCTGCGGGCCGTGTGGGGTCGGATCCGGGCCACCCAGGGGCTGGGCCGCGACCTCGGCGTGCTGGCCGGGCTCCTCGTGCTCGGCCTCGGGGCCGGCGGCTACATCCTGGCCCACCAGCGGGTGGTGTGGCCCTGGGCGCACCGTGTCGATTACCGGGCCGACTTCGAGGCCGCCCCGGGGATCAGCCCCGGCAACGGGCAGGAGGTCCGCATCGCCGGCGTGACGGTCGGCGAGGTGTCGAAGGCGGTGGTCACGCAGGACGGGCGGCCCCGCCTCACCCTGTCGCTGCAGGACAAGTACCGGGTGGTCTACGGCAATGCCCGGGCCTACCTGCGGCCGAAGAGCCCCCTCAACGACATGTATGTCCTCCTCGACCCGGGAAGCACGCCGGCTCCGAGGCTGAAGGCGGGCGCCGTGATCCCCGTCACCCAGACCGCCCGTCCGGTGGAGATCGACGAGGTCCTCTCCCATCTCGACCAGAAGGCGCGGGACGGGCTCGGCGTCCTGCTGGCCGAGACCGACACCGCCCTCGCCGCCGCCCACGCGGCCAAGATCCCCGGCGACCTCAAGGCGGCCGATGGCACGCTGGTCGCCCTGCGGCCGGTGGTGGAGGCCCTGCAGACGAGACGGGAGCGCATCGCCCGGCTGGTCACGGCCCTGGCCGACGTGGCCACCGCCGCCGGCCAGGACGACACCCGGCTCGCCCATCTGGCCGCGACGGCCCGCACGACGCTCGACGCGCTCAAGGCCCGCGACACTGAGCTCGACGCCACCCTGGCCGCCCTCCCGGGCTTCACCGCCGATCTCCAGCGCAGCTCTGCAGCTGTCGCCCGGCTCGGCACCGAGCTCGATCCCGCCCTCGATGGCATCCGGGCCGCCGCCGACAGGCTGCCGGGCGCGCTGGCCGCGGCCACCGGCGTTGTTGACCGGCTGGGCCCGACGTTCGACCTCGCCGCCCCGGTGGCGAGCGGCGCCCGGCCGCTGATGGCCGACCTCCGCCCGTTCGTCGACAGCGCCCGGGCCGCCCTGACCGACACCGTCGCCTGGGCCGGCCGGCTCGACCCGATCACCGCCAATCTGGTCGGTCACCTCCCCGACGTCGCCGCCCTCGTCTACAACACCAACTCGGCCACCTCCGTGACCGACGCCAACGGCCCGATCCTGCGGGGCCTGGTGCTGACCGGGTCGGCCACCCTCACGCCGGTGCTGCCGGTCTCGGACGGGTCCGGCGGCCACCAGGGGGCGCCATGAAGTTTCCGGTCATGAGATTCTCGGGTGCCGCTCTGCGCCGGGCCCGTACCGCAACGGTGCTGGGGTTCGTCGTCGTGGTGTCGCTGATCTTTGCCGTGTTGTGGGTGAACATGGGCGGTCAGATCCCCCACATCACCGGCGGCTACCGCGTCTCGGCGTCGATGGCGGGGGCCGAGAACCTCGTCTACGACTCCGACGTCCGCATCGCCGGTGTCCCCGTCGGGAAGATCCGGGGCCTCCACCACGACGGCGACCGCGTCATAGCCACCATGGAGATCCGGGGCTCGGCCCATCCGCTGCACGATGGCGCCACGGTGCAGCTCCGGCCGAAGACCCTCATCGCCGAAACGTACCTGGAGATAGTGGACGGGAAGGGCCGGGCCATCCCCGACGGCGGGCGGCTGCCCGACTCGGCCTTCGTGCCGTCGGTGTCGATCGACGATCTCCTCAACAGCCTCGACCCGCCGACCCGGGCCGCCGTCGGGTCGCTGGTGCGACGCCTGGGCGCCGTGACCGACGGCCAGGCCCAGGACCTGTCGGCGGCCATGGGCGCTCTCGGCCATCTCGGCCGGGAGGGCCACGACGCCCTCGACGTCCTCGCCGCCCAGTCGGACGACCTCCAGGGCCTCGTCGCCCAGACCGCGGCGCTGCTGTCGACCCTCGACGAGGGCGAGGGGCAGATCGCCCGGCTGGCCTCGGCGGCGGAGAAGGTGACGGCGGCGTCCGCCGCCCGCGACGACAAGCTGGCCCAGGCGGTACGGATGCTGCCCGGCTTCCTGACCGCGGCCCGGGCGGCCTCGGCGCCGCTGTCGGAGCTGTCGGGGGCCCTCACGCCGCTGGCCCAACCCCTGCAGCGGGCCGCCCCCGACCTCGACGCCGCCCTGGGTCAACTGCCCGGCGCCACCGCCGCCCTGCGAGGGCTGCTCCCGTCGCTCGACGTGGTGCTGGCCCGTTCGCCCGACACACTCACCCGCACTCCGACCTTCGCCGCCGACGTCGACGGCCTGATCCCGCCACTGCAGATGGCGCTGGGCGACATCAACCCGATGCTGGCCTACCTCGCTCCCTACGGGAAGGACCTCGCCTCCTTCGCCGCCAACGTGGGTCAGGTGTTCAGCGCCGTCGGACCGGCCGGCGCCCAGGCCCGCATCCTGGTGATCTTCAACGAGAAGTCGTTCACCGGCGACCTCCCCGTCGGCAGCCAGGTGGGGCCGTTGCAGAAGTCCAACCCCTACCCCGCACCGGGCAGTGGGGCCCATCCGACCCAGGGCGACGGAACGGCGCACCGGGTGCCGGAGGAGCACTGACGGGCGGCGCCCGGCCCGTCGGCGCCGGACGACGGGAATGAGGTCGATGCGGAGGGAACCGTGACGGGGCCGATCGGGCACTGGTGAGAGGAGGCCGGTTCTTCTCCCGTGCCGGTCGGCCGGGCCTGGGCGACACCGCCCGGTTGCGGACGGCGCAGCGCGTCGGCGCCGCCATCGTCGTCGGTGGTCTCGCCTTCGGCGCGGTGGTGGTCGGGCTGAGCCGCCTGCGGGTCGACACGTCGGTCGGGTCGCTCGTGCCGGCATCCGACCCGGCCGTGAAGGCCTGGCAGGCGACGGAGGCGTCGTTCGGCGGCGATCCGGTGGTCGTGCTCTTCGCCGGGGACGGCGGGGGAGATCTGCTGGCGGCGGAGTCCGTCCGGAAGTTCGTGGGCCTGGAGGGGGCGCTGGCCGGGCTGCCGGGCGTGGCCGTGGTCTACGGCCCCGGCACGACCGTCAACCAGGTGGCCATCGGCCTCAACGACCTGCTCGTGTCGATCACCGCCCGGCGCGACGGGCTGCGGGCCGAGGCCGAGGCCGCCGCCCGGGCCGCCGGCGCCCCTGCGGCGACGGTGAAGGCGGCGGGGGAGCAGGCGGTGGCCGACTACGAAGCCCGCTACGGCTCGCTCGTCGCAGCCGGGCTCCCGCTCGGCCTGCCGACGCTCAACAACCCGACGTTCGCCCGGGGCGTGTTCCTCGACAACGCCGGACGGGCCCGGCCCGCCCTGCGCTGGATCGTGCCCGACGACGCCCACGGCGCCGTCTACGTCCGGCCCCGGGAGAACCTCGACCAGGCCGGGACCGAACGCCTGGTGGCGGCCGTCCGCCGCCTCGCCGGCCGGGCCGGCATCGGCCGGTCGGTGACCGTGACCGGCGCACCGGTGGTGGCCGTCTCGCTCGGCGCCGAAGTCCGCCGGGAGTTCCCCCGCCTCGGCCTCCTGGCCCTGGCCGCGGTCGCCGCCGCCTTCCTGTTGTCGCATCGTCCTCCGGTGCCGACCGAGCCGGCGCCGCCTTCTCCGGCGCCGCCTTCTCCGGCGCCGCCTTCTCCGGCGCTGGCTGACCCCGAGCGAGAAACTCACCGCGACGGTGGGCGAACGGCGCGGGGTCGGCGGTCAACTATGCGCCGGTCTGCGGGCGGCGGCGTCGGGCGCCTCGGGCCGCTCGGGGTCGGGTTGGCGGCGGCGGTCGTCACCCTGGCCGGGTTCGGCCTCGTGGGGGCGCCGCTCTCGCTCGGGACGCTGGCCTTCCTTCCCGTCATGCTCGGCGTCGGCACCGACCTTCCGATCCAGGCCGCCCACCCCGCCCCGACCCGCACCGTGCTCGTGGCCGCTCTCGCCGGCGCCGCCGGCTTCGCCGCCCTCGCCCTGTCCCCTCTCCCCTTCGTGAGACATCTCGGCCTCGCCCTCGCCGCCGGCGTCCTCGTCTCCGCCCTCCTGGCCCTCCCTTTCCGG